>JBBQSI010000216.1:0-6212 GCA_038213975.1 Chitinophagales bacterium | reverse complement strand
GCAATCTTCTCCAACGGACCCGATATCGAGTACGCCTGCCTGGTAGAGAGCGAGCATTTCTTCCACAGACGACTGTGGCACAAAGGCAATGACGATTGATATAAGAGGCATCAGTGATTTTCGCAGGCGCAGCATGTCTTCTGCCGAAAAATATTTTGCCGGGTAATTCATGGCGTAGCTAAGCACCGCCAGCATTTCTTTCCATGGCACAGACACGTGCCGGCGAATGGATTTTTCCGCTTGCTTATATTCACCCATGAGTAAATCGAATGGCTCCACTTTTTCACGCATCGACATCATCAGCTCCACAAACTCTTCCATTTTCATGTCCCCGATCTGTTTGTAAAACTCCGGGTCACTTTCCTGCAATGGCTTTTTAAAATTCTCACCGAACACGTAATCGAGCGGCAGAAAGCCATCATTCGCTTCTCTCACTTCGCTGACTTCTTCCGTGGCAAGCACCGCATCCTTAGACAAATGAGAATCTTCCAGGTGAAAACGAACGGCTGGCAGCAGTCCACTCCGCGAATGCATAACGATGCGAAATCCTTCGGAGGCACTTTTATACACAGGGATATTCCCTTCCCTTTTTTCATAATGCCCATTCTCCCGGGCCAGCGTGCGAATTGCATCTATGGCTGTCAATGAGGAGCCTCGTATCGCAATTGGGTAATTCACTTTCTTCCTGATCTTATCGGGTGGATAAGGCGAGTCGAAGTAGTTGGCAATTTTTCCCTCATGCTTACGCGGCCATTCGTGTCCGCTCGAGATAATAATCTGATCAAACGAAATGGCTTTCTTTTTTGCGGTAACAACAGTCACAGTTTCTGTATCAGGATCATCAATAATATCGGCCACTTCTGTATTTGCGCACACATCTACTTCAATGCCCTTTTCTTTTGCTGCATTAATCAGTCTATCGAACTGAGCCGTGAGATATTCACCGAAAAGCAAGCGTGGCAAAACTTTATATTCAGAAAACTTTTCCGGATCAATCCGGTATTCTCCCAGTCTTTCCTGAGGCAACGTCTTTATCCAATCGCCAACAGAGACATCCTGCTCCGGTATCTCGTCGTCGGATACATTCGTCACATGTTCTTTACTTGCACCTAAGGGACTGTAAGGCATGCCACTACCAAGCTTCGATTGTTTCTCAAAAATGGTGACGTGCAGCCACTCATCCCCGGCCCTGGCAATTTCCCGGAAGGCAAATAATCCGCTGGGGCCGCCGCCCACAATACCTACACGCTTTGTGGTTTTCAAGTTGTGAGATTTAAGCACCATAAACAATGATGAGGCGGCTTTTGTTTTGTAGTTAGGTGAGCCTGCCCGATAACAACTATTTTCAAAAATGAGGCCATGGCAAAATGCGGCATAATTATGTGATATGTCCATTCGCTTTTTGATAACAAACTTTTCAGCCCTATGGACATCGTGCAAATCATCGGCTTTGCCGCAGGAGTGCTTACCGGCCTATCCCAACTGCCGCAGTTGATAAAAATTATCCGGGAAAAGAAGACGGAAGCGATATCTGTGTGGATGCTGGCGGTGTTGATGTCAGGTGTCGCTCTTTGGGTTGTCTACGGTTTTCTGATAGATGATCTCCCAATTATACTTACCAACATCGTTTCCCTCGTGCTGAATATAATCATCACAGTGCTGAGGATTAAATACCGCAAACCGGGCGAAGATTTGAATTCTTAAGCCAACCCGGAAGGTGAAGGCCAAAGCGGTCATCGAGCAAAACTTAGATTTTTCGAATTGAAAGTTAACACCAGGATTGACTATTATAAGTCAAAAGTTAATTGGTTCTAATAGCTGGCCCAGACAATTGGAACAGCATTACCTTTTATTTTAAAAAATAGTTTCGCGGAAATAGAAATTTATCCGTGCCGCACCGCGTTCTTTTTTTCTTCCTGCTTTTTAGCGGTCTTCACGGGTTCTGAAAGGTTATGACGGGGATTTTTGCTGTAAAGGTCGGCCGCGTCATTGTTGTCGCGGCGGGACTTTTCATACTGCTTTTCTTGCTCTTTTACTTTGGGGGATGCTTCGAGTGGGTTGTAGCTTTTCATAACTTACGTTTGAGAGGGTCAGGCAAAATCGCAATATTGTAACACAAAATTTATGCCTTAAATCTTTGTTATCGAGGGGGCGAATAGCGGAATTTCCGGAGCCCTAAATCGTACGATTTTTTCGACGTCGTTGTAGACCGTTTTATTGCGGCAGCAGAAAAGTGAGTTTGAAAAGATGTTGCTCCACAGAAGCCTCCAGCGTGCCGCCATGTGCTACGGCAATTTCCCTGGCAACATACATTCCCAGCCCCAGGCTTTTTTTCGTAGAAATCCCTGAAGCTTTCACGAAAGGGTCAAATAAATCTTCAAGGTCGCCATGCGATTGCGCTCCCGTCTTATGGGTAACGTCTATCAGTAAGCGTTTTTCATCGCAGTTTACCTGTAAAAAAACCGGGTCTTCAATATTAGTGTGCTGCATGGAATAACAAACCATATTCAAAACCATTTGGGCTATCCGGAGCACATCACAGTCAACGCTGTGTTTTAGATCAAAATTTGTATCAAGCTTTTTCTCATTAAAAATTATTCTAACGACCTTAATAACTTGCTGGATATTTTTTTCGAGGGCGTCGGTTTTGTATCTGCGCAGAAGGATACCCTCGCCAAAGTTGCAGCGGGCAAATTCAAGAATGTTATCTACCAGGCCAGCCATACGGTGAGAAGTGCGCTTGATGGTATTCGAGACCTCCAGCAAATCTTCATCAAGGTCTGCCGTGGAAAGCAGTTCTGCAGCCATCATCAATGAACTGATAGGATTTCGCAGATCATGCCCCAGTAAAGAAATAAATTCTTCTTCCATCAACTTAGGCGATGTGTTACCCGGCTCTTCCTGCGTGCCGTCAGGTACTTCCATGTCAGAGTTATTCTTACCCAAAGTGGTGAGGTTAAAATTTTTATCGGTTAACTACCTGCAAAGCCCGCGCCCATTTATCATTTCGGCCGCTACAGATTCATCCGAGGCTTAACCGTGAAATTCTCAGTCGATTATCCGCTATCGCAAAAATCATTTCGGCAATTTACCCTGATGCCGGATTACAAACAACTGATATGCAATCCCTTTAACTGAAAACATTAGCATTCCGCCACCGCTCATCCAAACAAATCTTATTAAATTTACAAATGCCCGGTGAAAGCGGCGGTAGCATTACTACGATTGCTGTCGCTTTATTTAATTCCGGGCTAAACCTTTTATCACCGCTGATATGTTCTCTCGAAAAGTGTCCTTGATTTTAGTTACCCTCGCCGTACTCATAATTATTTTCGTAGTGAGTTGCGACCAGGAAGGTGCGCACGAAGAAAATACCATTAGCTACAATTTCCAGGTAAGACCAATATTATCCGATAAATGTTTCGCTTGCCATGGCCCCGATGGGAACAAACGTAAGGCTGGCTTTAGGTTAGATTTAGCAGACTCTGCGTTTTTGCCGCTGAAAGAAACAAAAGGCGCCTTCGCCCTTGTCCCCGGCAAACCTGAGGAGAGCGAAATCTATAAACGCGTAATTTCAAGTGACCCCGGTTACCAGATGCCCGTGCCTGAATCTCACCTTGGGCTCTTGTCGCAGGAAGAGCAGGATATCATTAAGCAATGGATAGCAGAAGGGGCAAAATATGAGAAGCACTGGGCCTTTACGCCTCCAAAAAAGTCCAAGGTTCCTGCAATTGAAAATACTGAGGGTGTGAAAAACGAAATTGACAACTTTGTGATTGCCGCACAAAAACAAAAAGGACTTGCAATGAATCCGGAGGCAGACAAAGAAAGGTTGCTTCGCCGTCTTTCTCTCGACCTTACCGGCCTCCCGCCAACCATTGGGCTGATGGACAGTTTCCTCGCGGACAAAAGCCCTGACGCTTATGAAAAAATGGTTGAGCGCCTCCTCCACCGCCCCTCGTATGGAGAAAAAATGACGCTGCACTGGCTCGACGTTGCCCGGTATGCAGATTCTTACGGATACCAGGATGATAATATTCGTACCCAATGGCCCTGGCGCGACTGGGTGATACATGCATTTAATGAAAATATACCTTACGACAAGTTCCTTACCATGCAGATTGCGGGGGACATGCTACCTGAGGCCACTAAAGAAGACATCCTTGCCACCGGATTTTTTCGCAATCATAAATACACAGAAGAAGGTGGGGTGATACCGGAGGAATATCGCATTGAGTACATCCTGGACAAGACAAAAACATTTTCCAAAGGGATCATGGGCATCACCATGGAATGTGCGCAATGTCACGACCACAAATATGATCCTTTCAGCCAGCAGGATTATTATTCATTATTTGCATTCTTTAATAACACACGTGAAGTAGGCTACGAGGGGGACGTGTCAGTTTCTACCCCTGCAAAAAAGCCATTGTTGGAAATCAATGATGCAGACCGGAAAGACCTGCTGAATTTTATTAATTATAAAGATACCGGTAAGCTGACCGTATCTGTGTTGGGCGAGTTGGATACCATGCGCCAAACCTACGTGCTGGACCGTGGCGTGTATGATGCACCGGCAGCACCTGTGCAACCGCATGCTGTACCGGCGGTGATGAAATATGACACTACTGAATTTCCGCGCAATCGCCTGGGACTTGCCGCCTGGACGGTGGACAGAAATAATCCTCTGACGGCCCGTGTGTATGTGAACCAACTATGGCAGGAACTTTTTGGCCGGGGCATCGTCAAAACTACCGGGGATTTCGGTATGCAGGGGGAATTACCAACGCATCCGCAATTGCTCGATTGGTTAGCAGTTGACTTCATGGAGCATCATTGGGATATAAAACGGCTGGTAAAGCAGATCGTGATGAGCGCTACCTACAGGCAATCTGCGAAATTGAGTAAAGAAGCCATCAATACCGATCCGGAAAATATATTTCTCTCGTATGCACCGCGTATACGCCTGCCCGCAGAGCAGGTAAGAGACCTCCTGCTGGCCACCAGCGGTTTGTTGGTAAAAGAAATTGGCGGCCCGAGTGTAAAACCCTATCAACCCAAAGGGTTGTGGGAAGCCGCTTCTTCAGGCCGGGGCGTGCTGGCGACGTACCAGCAGGATCATGAAGACGACCTTTACCGGCGCGGTATTTATACTTTCATCAAACTCACAGTACCGCCGCCATCTATGGTTCTTTTTGATGCCAGCAACCGTGATCAGTGCGAAGTAAAGCGGCTGAATACCAATACGCCGCTGCAGGCGCTGATGATGCTGAATGATCCCACCATGCTGGAGGCATCGCGTGTATTGGCAGAAAAACTTGCGCAGGAAAAATTATCGTCAACTGCAAAGATCACGAAAGCGTTCCGGCTGATTACAAGCCGAACCCCAGACGCAAAAGAACTGGAAGTGTTGCAAAGTTATTTTGATGATCAGTTGGCATCTTTCAAAAACAGAAAACTCGACGCTGCCCTCACGCTAAAGCCAGGTGAATTTCCACAAATGGAGGTAGACGATAAAAACGCCGCGGCAGCATTGATGAAAACGATCAGTGCTATTTATAACCTGGAAGAATCCATTATGAAAAGCTGAGCTGAAAAAACATTATGCAAAAAGAAATACTTGAAAAAGGTTTACAACTAAACAGGCGGCGGTTCCTCTCAAGGTTGAGCCTGGGTCTGGGTAGTGCGGCCCTAGGGTCACTGCTGATACCTGACCTTTTTACCGGCAAGGAAGAAGAGATTGCCCTCAGCGGCCTGCCCCATTTCGCACCGAAAGCGAAACGCATCATTTACTTGTTTCAAAACGGGGCTCCCTCGCAACTCGATCTTTTTGATCACAAACCGATGTTGCAAAAAATGCAGGGCCAGGATCTCCCGGAAAGCATTCGCAAGGGGCAGCGATTAACCGGCATGACGGCTGATCAGAAAAAATTTCCACTCGCGGGATCAATTTTTAAATTCTCGGAATATGGAAAGGCCCGCGCCACCATCAGCGAACTGTTGCCCCACACAGCGAGCGTTGTCGACGACCTGTGCATTGTGAAAACATTATTTACTGAAGCCATAAATCATGATCCGGCCCTCACTTTTTTTCAAACAGGCGCACAGGTTGGCAACCGCCCAAGCATGGGTTCGTGGCTGAGTTATGGGTTGGGTAGCGAGAATCAAAATCTTCCTGCCTTCTGTGTGCTACTTTCAAAAGGGAAGGGCAA
>JBBQSI010000215.1:0-6242 GCA_038213975.1 Chitinophagales bacterium | reverse complement strand
TCCTGCATGTTAATGCCCATCTTCAAAAAGATGGTGTTCAATACTTTGGAGACCTCCGTACCCACCTGTTTTTGCCTTTTTCCTTCCGTCATGATTCACAATTTGATCTTTGTAAATTTAGTTACTTTGCCATAATCAATTTCCAGATGCATCTGCCACTTCCATGAAGAGCCTTCGTGTAGTACTCAAATATGTATACCGTTACCCACGATTAATTTTTGCATATTTCAGCTTAAACATTCTTTCCAATCTTTTTTCGGTGCTTTCCCTGGGACTGCTGAGCCCATTTTTGTTGTTGATCTTCAAAAAAGAAAATACCCTCAGCAATGTATCAGAGAATCCAGGCTTTTTTGCCCGCATCAACCCGATGAATGCATTTAAAGTGTGGATGTATGATATCATTCAAACACCAAACGGCGAGATCAAAGCCCTGGGAATTATTTGCCTGCTGGTACTGGTTTCCATTATTCTGAAGAACGTGTTTCTCTATTTGTCTGTTTATTTTCTCACACCCATCCGGAACATTGTTATTAATGACATGCGGACAAACATGTTCAGTAAGATATTAACCCTTCCGGTTGGTTATTTCAATGAGCAGCGGAAGGGAGACATAATCAGCAGGCTCACCAATGATCTGCAGGACGTAGAGACCTCCATCATGAATGTGCTGGAGTCCATTCTCCGCGAGCCCGTCACAATTATTTTCTTCTTCGTGTACATGATCATCCTTAGCCCGCAGCTTACTTTGTTCCTTTTACTCTTTCTTCCCATTTCTGGATTTATTATCGGGCGGGTTGGCCGGTCATTAAAAAAACAAAGCACGCAGGTGCAGGAAAAATTAGGTGTAATCCTTTCTACGGCTGATGAGACGCTCGGCGGCATCCGGATCATCAAAGGTTTTAATGCTGAGGAAAAGCAATTCCGGCGTTTCAATCAATTGAATGAAGACCTTCTTACCATTAAAAACCGCGCTAACCGGCGGCGGGAGCTTGCTTCGCCACTCAGTGAAACACTGGGTATTGCGGCAGTGGTTTGTGTGCTTTGGTACGGCGGGAGATTAGTTTTAAGAAATACTTTTCTTGATCCCGGAGATTTTTTGGCCTACATCGTCATTTTTTCACAGGTGATTCAGCCATTGAAAACCCTTTCTTCTTCGTTCTTCAATATTCGTAAAGGGTCAGCTTCTGTGGAAAGAATAGAAGAGTTGCTGCAGGAAGATGATGTCGTGAAGGAGATTGCAAATCCAATTGAGCTCACACAGTTTGCTGACTGCATTGAATTTAGAAATGTCAATTTCCAATACAATGATGTCAGGATATTGGATAATATTAACTTCAAAATTCCGAAAGGAAAAACAGTGGCACTTGTTGGATCGTCGGGCGCAGGCAAGAGCACGCTCGCTGACCTAGTTCCCCGCTTTCACGATGTATCCTCAGGTGAACTACTCATCGATGGAATAGACATCAGGAACTATTCACTAAAGTCTTTGCGAAATATGATGGGAATAGTCACGCAGGAAGCAATTCTATTCAATGACTCGATTGCTGCTAACATAGCCCTGGCCAAAGAAGCCGCCGGCGAAGCAGAGATCATGGAGGCTTCGCAAATAGCAAATGCCCACAATTTCATTTTGCAGAAAGAAGAAGGCTATCAAACAAATATTGGCGACCGCGGAAACAAGCTGAGCGGGGGTGAAAAGCAGCGTGTAACGATTGCAAGGGCTGTTTTAAAAAATCCACCCATCCTTATTTTGGACGAAGCGACTTCTTCGCTGGACACGGAAAGTGAAAAACTGGTGCAGGACGCCATCCAAAATCTGATGCAGCAACGAACGAGCCTGGTAATAGCCCACAGGCTTAGTACCATCCGGCATGCCGATGAAATAATCGTATTGCAAAAAGGAAAAATTGTGGAGCGGGGAAATCACCGGGAACTTATGGCGGCCAGTGGAATCTATAATAATTTGGTGACTATGCAGGAGCTGAGGTAGAAGCGTCGGCGTCTTCAGCCGTTTCTTTCCATAGTATCCTTTTCTTCGATCAAACCAATTGCATTACCGAAAGGATCATGCACGCTGGACATCCGGATTCCTTCCCCGAAATTCGAAATCTCCTGTAGTATAGAAGCCCCATTCTCTTTCAAGAGAGCCATTGCCTCATCAATATTATCCACTTTCCAGTACGCTATAGACTGTGTACCGTCTACGCCACCTTTTACGTCAGGATCCAACCCTAACTCACAACCATAAATATTAAAACCGACATAGTAACTTTCACAAAAGTAAGGCTGCACCCCGCTGATCTTTGTATACCATTCCCTGGCCTTTTCAAGGTCAGGAGTATGGTATATCACGGTTCGAAGTTTCCTGAACATGTTCGCAAAAAAAAAGAGAACTGCTTCCGCAATTCTCCATATGAAAAGGTGATTTCTATCTGTTGAAGCCCATCTTTGCTTCGATGGACAAGGTGGCATGTGGTACAGCCCTGAGCCTTGCTTTATCAATCAGCTTTCCGGTAACGCGGCAAATACCGTAGGTTTTATTTTCGATACGCATCATTGCTTTCTCGAGGTGATCGATAAAAGTGATCTGCCTGCTGGCCATTTGGCTCAATTGCTCCCGCTCCATGCTAAGACTCCCGTCTTCCATTGTCATATAACGGTTATCTGTATCATCGCCACCCATTTCATCTTTGCGGGTAATAAGGCCCTGGAGATAGCCAAGTTCCTTTTTTGCGGTATCTAACTTTTTCGTTATTAACTCTCTGAATTCCTGTAGTTCACTGTCACTATATCTCATACTCGGTCCATTGTTTTCTTCCGGTGCCTGGTCAAGTACTGACTTTACAAATTGCGGTTCGTATTTTCTTGCTTTCTGGGTACTGGTTTTGGGCATCACAAAGGGCTTAGAGCTCTTTGCCGGCGTTGTCCTGGCCTTAGGTTTACTAATTACGTTATTCGCGACTGGCTTAGTTTCAGCTTTTTTGGTAGCTGAAGATTTAGCCTTTGCCGGTTTAGCAGGTTTTGTTTCAGCAGGAGCTTTTGTAGCAGCCGGCTTCGACGCGGTTTTTTTGCTGGTAGCCAATTTTTTTGTTGCTGCAATATTCACTGACGGCTTAGCAGTTTTTTTAACCGGAGTGCTCTTAGGAATTTTCGAATTTGATTTGCTTGCCGACGCAGCTTTTTCGGCTGGCGCAGGCGCCTTGGAGGAAGCCTTTTTTGGAGCTGATTTAGCAGGGGCTGAACCTTTTGCGGCCACTTTATTTGCCGCAACCGGTTTTGATTTTTCCGCAGCTTTCTTTGTTTTAGCCGGCGCAGCTTTCTCTGTAGTGGCGGCGGACTTGGTCATTTGTTTAGGCATTCGTTTTCTCCTTTTTTAATACTATCACTGTCAAAGAGTCATTGTTGACTTCTATCAAAGTGCCACCTTCGATTTCGGCAATAAATTCCAGCTTTTCCGCTAAAATTTCGGCGCAAATATATGTATTAAATTTAGTAATTGCCTGCCTTCCGTTGTCGCTAACTGCTACTTTTACCACAATTTTGTCTGTTAAGGCTAAGCCGCTTTCTTTCCTGACATTCTGAATTCTGTTTATAAATTCCCGGGCGAAACCTTCATTTTTCAAATCATCATTTAGCTCGATATCTAAAGCCACTGTAAGTAAGTCTTTTACGGCCACTTCATAGCCGGGAATTTCATTTGTAGACACTTCAATATCTTCTGAAGTAATCTCAACGGGGAGATCTCCGCCTTTAGATTCCTTTCCGGTTAAAGTGAATTTTCCGCCTAGTACCTGCCCAATTTCATCGTCTGTGAGGCTTTGAATTTTATCGGCTGCCCATTTCATTTGTTTTCCGAGCCTTTTTCCCAACGACTTAAAGTTTGCTTTTGCCTTTCTCTTAATAAAATCATTGTCTGCTGGCAGCAGGGAAATCTCCTTCACATTTGTTTCTGACTTGATAATCGATGAAGCCTTTCGTATCTGGTCAGCGACATTGTCATTCACAACCGGAATAATCACTTTTTGCAAAGGTTGCCTCACTTTGATATTCACTTTTTTTCTAAGGGATAAAATAAGCGACGAGATATCCTGGGCCATTTGCATTTGGGATTCCAACTCTTTGCTGATAACTGAATTCTTTGCTTCGGGAAAAAGTGTATGATGAATCGATTCTTCGCTTCTGCGCCTCGTAGTCTGGTTGAGGTTCGCGAAGAGCCATTCTGAAAAGAATGGAGCTATGGGAGCTATCAGACTGCAAAGCACCTCCAGGCACTCATAAAGTGTCTGGTAGGCGGCAATTTTATCCATTTCATATTCGCCTTTCCAAAACCGCCGTCGCGTCAAGCGAACGTACCAGTTACTTAAATGTTCATCTACAAAATGTTCGATTGCCCGCCCGGCCTGCGTTGGCTCGTAATTATCAAGAGATGCTGTCACTTCCCCTATAAGCGAATTCAGGAGTGATAATATCCAGTGGTCCATTTCCGGGCGTTCTTCCACCGGGATGTATTCTTCACTAAAAGTGAAACCATCCACATTTGCGTAGAGAGCAAAAAACTGGTAAGTATTGAAGAGTGTTCCGAAAAACTTTCTCTGCACTTCTTTTATTCCCTCAATATCGAATTTCAGGCTGTCCCAGGGAGAAGCATTTGTCACCAGGTACCAGCGTGTTGCATCTGGGCCAAAGATCTCCAGGGTTTCAAAGGGGTCCACCACATTACCGGTCCGCTTGCTCATCTTATTCCCGTTCTTATCCAGCACCAGCCCATTGCTGATTACGGTTTTGTAAGCCATGTTGTCAAAGAGCATTACAGCAAGTGCATGCAATGTGTAGAACCAACCGCGTGTCTGATCTACGCCTTCTGCAATGAAATTCGCGGGAAAGTTTTTTTCAAACTGCTCCTTGTTTTCAAACGGAAAATGCCACTGTGCGTAAGGCATGGCACCACTGTCAAACCAAACATCAATCAGGTCAGGCACTCGGGTCATAGGGAGGCCATTCTCTGAAACAAGAATGATGGAATCTACGTACGGTTTATGTAAATCGTCCGTCAGCGTTTTTGTAAACTTTTCAATATCGCCCCGGTAAGACACTGGCACTTCCAATACTTTCGAAGCGATGGCCTTTTTGATTTCCGCCGTTAATTCCTTCAGAGAGCCTATACATTTTTCTTGGGTACCATCTTCCGTTCTCCAAATGGGCAAAGGTGTGCCCCAAAACCTGCTTCTGCTCAGGTTCCAGTCAACCATATTTTCCAGCCAATTCCCGAATCTGCCGGACCCGGTGGAGGCTGGCTTCCAGTTGATTTGTTGGTTTAACTCAATCATCCGGTCTTTTACCGCGGTAGTTTTTAGAAACCAGGCGTCAAGCGGGTAATAGATAATTGGTTTGTCTGTTCTCCAGCAATGCGGGTAATTATGCTCGTACTTTTCAATTTTGAAGGCACGGTTTTCTTTTTTAAGCTTTACGGAAATATCGACATTCACATCGGTGTAGTTCTCTTCGTCTTTGTAGTTCTTTACATACCTGCCACTGAACTCTCCGACGCCTTCCACAAATTTGCCTTCGCGGTCTACAAGGAAGAGTATGCCGAGATTGTGCTTTTTACCCGCTTTAAAATCGTCCGCACCAAAAGCCGGTGCTGTGTGCACGATACCGGTGCCGTCCTCTGTAGTTACAAAATCGCCGGTGATTATTTTAAAAGGTCTTGCGCCGGGCGTGATCTCCTCGATTTTTTCGGGCGTATTGGCATCAAAAGCTAAAAGCTGCTCGTAATTAACACCTTCCAACTCGCTGCCTTTAAATTCCTGCAGAATCACCCAGGGGATATTTTTGTCTCCGTCTTTATATGCAAACAGATCCAGGTCCTTGTGCTCAGGCCGGAAATATGAATGAAGCAGGGGTTTTGCTAAAATTACATTTACCGGTACGTAGGTGTAAGGATTAAAAGTTTTTACCAATACATAATCAATATTCGGCCCTACAGTAAGACCGAGATTGGAAGGAAGTGTCCAGGGAGTGGTGGTCCAGGCGAGGCAATAAATGTTTTCCTTCTCCCCGCCCTCAAACAAGAAAGCGGATTTTTCATCCGGCAGCACGCGGAACATAGCCACAGCACTTGTATCTTTTACATCTTTGTATGTTCCCGGCTGATTTAATTCGTGTGAACTAAGACCCGTTCCTGCAGCCGGGGAGTAAGGCTGTATGCTTACACTTTCGTAGAGATAATCCTTTTTATATAA
>JBBQSI010000214.1:0-6246 GCA_038213975.1 Chitinophagales bacterium | reverse complement strand
TCCCCTTGCCGACGCATCAGTCCGTGACGGAGCTTATTCAGGCAAGAACTATGGTGATGATACATCGTTTTTAGTAAAGAGCTCGCCGAACTCAGGTTTTAGCCGTGAGGCCTACCTGAAGTTTTCTCTAAGCGGCGTACCGAAGGTAGGCAAGGCAAAGCTTCGGATCTATGGCAGGAGTGTCTCAGGAAACTCATCAGTGACGGTAGGCTGCTATGCCGTGAATGACGATAGCTGGACAGAACCGGGGATTACCTGGAGTACAGCACCTGTGTCGCTGACTACCGTGCTGGGGTCAGTACTGGTAACCAACAGCCAGCAGTATTATGAGATAGATGTCACCAGCTTTGTGCGCAGCCAGCTATCAGGAGACAAGGTAGTGAGTTTTGTGCTGAAAGATGTAGGGACGTCTGATAAGACAATGGAGTTTCACAGCCGTGAGAATCCGCAGGACCGTCCGCAGTTGCTAATCCTTACCGACAGCGTAGGCGGCAGCACGGGTCCGACGACAGTGAATACGGTAGCGGATGCTTCCGTGAGGGACGGATCGTATGCAACGAAGAACTATGGCAGCGACGGCAGCTTGCTGGTGAAGGGATCCCCGAAGGTGGGATTCTCAAGAAACACGTACCTGCGATTCCCGTTGAGCAGTGTATCAACAACCATTGGTACGGCCAAAGTGCGTGTATATGGAAGAAACACGTCCGGCGGCAGCGGAGTGAAGATGGACGTCTATGGATTGGACAATGATACATGGGGCGAAGGGACGATTACATGGAACACAGCACCGGCGGCGCAGACCATTTCGCTGGGATCAGTGACGGTAACAGACCAGGCGCAGTATTATGAAATAGACGTAACGAACTATGTAAAGAGCCAGGCTTCGGGAGACAAGGTAGTAAGCCTGGTGCTAAAGGATGCGGGGAATGCCGACAAGATCCTTGAGTTCAACAGCAAGGAGAACGGTCAATATCCCCCGCAACTCGTTGTTACTGATGGTAGCCAGCCGATGACTACGCTGTCCCGGCAAATAACTCCGGCGGAACAGCAGCCCGATAGTGCGATCACTTCAGGAGCCTATTCGCTCGAAGAAGCGTCAGATAACATACACAATTTTGAAAGTCCGAAACTATACCCTAACCCTGTTCATAACCGGCTGACGATAGAATTTCCAACGGCCTGGCAAGGAGCATACAATATACAGATAATCGATGGCGGTGGAAGACTGCAAAGTACCGAAAAGGTGCGTGTTCGACCCGGTGGGTACAACCTTGGGATCAATATAGGCGAGCTGAAATTGAAACCAGGGATCTATTTCCTGAAACTTAATAATTCCTCAGGTAGAAGTGAAACTTTCAAATTATTCATAAACTAATCAATCATCTTCACGCAAGAATTTCCCCCGGAGTCTGCAATACGGCTCCGGGTTTTTTATTGAAATACGAAAACTTCTTTTTCAATTTCAAGATAGGCGATTCAAAAAACTTCCAGGATAACGCTGCCACTATTAAGACAATAGAAGAATTGATGAGAAAGATAAAATAGTATCTGTATCTGTGTAAAATGCCCGCAGGAAAAAGGTTGTCCCATGCTTCACTCCACAAATACTGGAACCATTGCACGGGCACGTGGTATAAATAAATACCGTAGCTTATTTTACCGATCCACTGCAAGGTTTTGCTGTTGAGAATAAATGAGAACGCAAACGTCTTTTTTTGCTGACTCAAAAGAATAAAATCGATAATGCAGAACGCAATCACGCTATGAAATAGCCGCTGATGGAGGAAGGGCAATTTGCCGGTCTTGATTTGTGTGATGAGTATTGCCAGAGAGATAAAAGATCCGATTAGAGAAACGATAAATGCACTCCTTAAGAGATCCGGACGATAAAAGACCATCCAGGCAAGTACGCCGCCAAGTCCAAATGCGTCAAGGCAGGTGTAAGTGGGGATATGGCCAAATTCCGGGCTCTGGATCAGCAGCGGGGTCAGCAGTCCAATGGCTACAAACATCAGCATCATTGGCAACAGACTCTTCTTTGCTGAGAGTAATATGACAAACGGCCAAACAAGATAAAACTGCTCTTCTACCGCCAATGTCCAAAAATGTATCGTCAAATTCCCCCATTGCTCTGTATAAAAAAAAAGAAAATTGCTCGTGAAAGTTATTGCAGCAAAGAATTCTTTCGTGCTCAACTCTGCAGACAGAACTTCATGCATAGTCAGTATGACCAATACAAGTAGAAAATAAACCGGTAAGATCCTCAGAGCCCGACGGGCATAAAAGTTTTTGAATACCGCCAACTTTTGAGGAAGGGTTCCTATTTCTTTCCGCTCTCTTAAAAGTATCCCGGAAATCAAAAATCCGCTAAGCACAAAAAAAATGTCCACTCCAAGTGCCCCATTGTCGATAACATTGATTGCACTACTCGCTGGTAGCCAGTGCCAGAAAAGTACCAGGAATACCGCAATTGCGCGAAGACTGTCAAGTTGGGGAATGTGCTTCATCTAACGCTACTAACGCAGGTTTCGATTTATATCTTGATGAAAAAAGAAAAAGTTGTTTATTTCTATGAAACATTTGAAACCTGTGTGCCACTGTAAATTCTATAGCTGAACAATATAGAAAAAATTCGAAGCGTTGTAACGAAGTCTTGCGCCCAGTTCAGAATTATCGTTAACTAAAACCGCCACTTGAACCAAATGAATTTAATAACAAGTCTATCGTAAATTTATCAGGATGAATCAAACGGTGGAAAAATGGGATTGGCAGAATAGCGCTCAAACCAGTTACTGGTCTGTGCCTTTAAGGGAGATCTATTCATTTCGGCATCTACTCTATAGCCTCGTTCGTCGTGAGTTTCTTTTAAGCTACCAGCAAACGTTACTTGGACCCCTATGGGTAATTTTCCAACCGCTGATGGCGCTCGTTACCTACATTCTCGTGTTTACGAAAATAATTGGGATTAATATTGGCTCTGTACCGCCTGTCTTATTTTATTTTTCAGGAATACTGCTATGGAATTTCTTTAATGATAGTTTCGGCGGTATCTACAACACTTTCCGTGATAATATTCAAATCTTCAGCAAAGTATATTTCCCCAGAATAATTATGCCATTGAGCGTAGTAGCCAATCATTTTTCGAGGTTCCTCATGCAGTTGGTTTTCCTGGCGGTGATGGTTGGATACTATGCTATGTTCAAGGGATTCAATTTTAATTTGAGCTTTGCTTTGCTGGGTTTGCCGATAGCAGTGTTGGGTGTGGGCGTTATTTCCATAAGCGTTGGGCTGATAGTTTCTGTGCTCACCGCAAAATACCGTGACATCGGCAATGTGGTGGCACTGGCTATCAGGATGATCATGTTTGTAACTCCGGTAATTTACCCGCTGGCAACCATTCCTGAGAATGTAAGATGGATTGTGATGCTAAATCCACTTACTTCCTACTTTGAAATGTTTCGCTTCGGACTTTTTGGGGAAGGCACAGTGCATCTTCTCCCGCTCATGTATAGCATTACCGTTTCTATTGTAATTCTGCCATTGTCTTTAATGTTCTTTAATAAAAATGGTAACAAACTTATCGATGTCGTATAATACGCTTGTATGCCTGAAACAGTAATAGAAGTTAGTAATCTTTCCAAACTATACAGGCTCGGTACAATAGGTACCGGCTCCATCCGGCAGGACCTGAATTACTGGTGGACGACATCCGTATTGAAAAAAGAAAATCCTTTTTTTAATCTTGCGGAGTCGGATAACTCGCAACAATCCAAACAATTTTTGTGGGCACTGAAGGATATTTCCTTTACAGTTGAGCACGGTGAGGTACTGGGAATTATAGGCAGCAACGGCTCAGGAAAATCAACGCTCCTAAAGATTATCTCCCGCATCGTGTCGCCGACAAAAGGATCTGTAAGAGGAAAGGGAAAGGTGAGCAGCTTGCTGGAAGTTGGCACCGGATTTCACAAAGAACTTTCCGGTCGGGAAAATATTTTTATTAGTGGTTATTTGCTTGGTATGAATAAGGAGGAAATCACTAAAAAATTTGATGAGATAGTCGCGTTTTCTGGTGTCGAAGACTTTATAGATACACCTGTGAAAAGGTATTCTTCCGGAATGTATGTGCGCCTGGCTTTTGCCGTGGCCGCTCACCTGGAGCCTGATATTCTCATCGTAGACGAGGTACTGGCAGTCGGTGATGCCGATTTTCAAAAAAAGTGCCTGGGTAAAATGCGCCAGGTATCGCAAAAGGAAGGGCGGACAATTCTCTTTGTCAGTCATAGTATGCAGGCGATCCACAACCTTTGTGATAAAGCCATGTGGCTACAGAAAGGAAAAATGATGGATTTGGGTGACGTCACGCCAATCGTGAATAGATACATCATGGGTGTGCAGCAATTCAAAACAAAGCAGTCGTGGGAGCGGGGTCAGGGACCTGGAAACGAATTCCTGCGCTTTGAAAATGTAGAACTCATCCCACATTTGCTTTCCGACGATGCACCGCTGGATATTCGTACACCCCTTACAGTTAGTTTTGAATTCTGGAACAACCAGGACGATGTTTACCTGACTACCGGTCTTCATCTTTTTACAAATTCAGGTGAATGCGTTTTTGATATACCCACCCGCCCGGGCATTTATAAGAGGGGCCTGGTGAAGGGGACCTGTGAAATACCGGGTAACTTTCTAAATGACGGGTCTTACTTTATTTCTTTGATAATTGTGAAGGATACTTCTGTCCGGCTCTTTTACCTGGAAGAATGTCTTTCTTTCGATCTCGAAGATTATCGCGGAGAAATAAAATGGTATGGTAAATGGGTAGGCGCAGTTCGTCCTAACTTTCCATTCACCATGCACCAGGAACTGGAAATCCCCGCACATCATGCCTGATCCGAAGTTGCCGTCCAAACTGGTCTCCATCGTGATCCCATGTTTTAACCAGGGGCATTTTCTCGGCGAAGCGATTGCGAGCGTTCAACAACAATCTCATCAGCAAATTGAAATTATTGTAGTTGATGATGGCTCCACAGATAATACCGCTGAAGTTGCTGCCGGTTTTTCAAATGTCAAATACCATTTTCAGCAAAATGCGGGGCTCCCCGCTGCACGAAATAACGGATTTGAGTTAAGTAAAGGCGAGTTCGTTGTTTTCCTGGATGCCGACGATTGGCTCTACTCTCTTGCAATTGAAAAGAACATGGAGGAGCTACTATCCGATGCGGAAGCAGCCTTTGTTTCAGGCGCGTATGAAGTGGTTTTTCATCCTTCGGGTAAAAAAATATCTTGCGTTCACACTACAGAAAACACGGGATACCTGGGATTTCTTTTTAAAAATTATGTCGGTGTGCCGGCAGCAGTTATGTATCGTCGTGCTGTGCTTGAAGAGTATAAATTTAATCCGCTACTGAAGTCCTGTGAAGACTATGATCTCTATTTGAGAATATCCAGGAAACATAGGGTTTTGCGACATGAAAATATTATCGCTGGATATCGTCGGCATTCAGGCAGCATGTCTACCAATTATGTAAGAATGTTACAAACAGTATTAGCGGTACTCGATAGTCAAAAAATGTTTCTGAAGGGCTCTGGCGAGGTATCAATGTACCACGCAGGCAGAAGATTTTGGAAAAAATATTATGCACGATCGGTGTATGAAAGCATTCAAGCTAATGAGGAACCGGCAGGGAAAAAGGAATTGGGCTTTTTATTAAACAACGACCCGCGCCTATTTTTAAAAATATTGATACAATCTGCTTTTAAGAAACCAAATAAACAATCGATGCAATAAAAATGGCGACACTTACGCGAAAAAAAGGGTTAGTGACCGTAGTAATTCCATGTTTTAATCATGCACATTTTTTACCATCGGCAATCGAAAGTGTCCGGTTACAGACATATGCACTTTGGCAGGTGCTGGTAGTGGATGACGGATCAACTGATAACACAGCTGAGGTTTGTAGATTGTTTCCGGAGGTAAAATATGTCTATCAACCTAATCACGGTTTGTCAGCGAGCCGCAACACAGGCATAAAGGAAAGTGCCGGCGAGTTTATTGTTTTTTTAGATGCGGATGATATTTTGTATCCGGAAGCAATGGCGACTAATGTTGCTATTTTACAAGGAAACAATATTTGTGCTTTTGTGTCCGGGAGCCATGATAAAAGACTGGTAGGACAAAACAGTACCGAGGACAAAACAAGGGTCATAGAAAGTGACCATTATCGCAATTTATTGGAGGGGAATTAC
>JBBQSI010000213.1:0-6254 GCA_038213975.1 Chitinophagales bacterium | reverse complement strand
GGCGCCTTTGAGCCTAACATCCGGGTGTTTTCCGTAAACTTTCCGCCCGCTTCGGCTACGCCTTTTTTTGTGCAAACATTAGTGAATAGTTCATTTGCGCCGCATCCCGGTATTATTGCCAGTGCCACCTTTGCCGGTCCTTTTGTAATAGATTTAAAGTTTACAGGACTTGGTACTTTTCCTCCCGGCGGCACCCCGTATAGTGGGAGTCCGGCAACAGCCGTCTCGCTTGATAATCATGCTGTAAATGGCGTCTATTATGTAATTGACAAAGTATTGCTACCGCAATAAGCCATGTTTTTTTTGATGTATTATCTTTATCTCCTTTTGGTTTAATCAGCCAGCATTTTATATTTCCAGCGATAGCAACAAGAAATCCTTCGTTGATTCCGGTCTTATATGTTATGCTCAACTTTGAATGAGATAGAAAATACCATGGCGTCTAAAATTTATTTCTTACTGGTGTTTTTCTTTTCTGCTGCTTATGTCTTCGGACAATCTGGTGAGATCACTGTATCGGGTGTTGTAAAAAATGCCGGCGATACAAAGCCGCTATCCTTTGCGAATGTCGTCTTACTTACGGCGAGTGACAGTGCCTTTGTCACTGGAACGGTGGCGCTGGATGACGGGCGGTTTACACTCTCCCAGGTAAAGCCGGGAAACTACTTGCTACAGTCGTCAATCGTAGGATTTGCAACTGCAAACCAGCCGCTGTATGTAGGGTCTCTCACTCCTTTTATTGATGTGGGAACAATTTCATTAAACGGCTCTCAACAAAAATTGGAGGAAGTTGTAATAAATGTTGCGGCGGGTGAGGTAAGTTCGGGCCTTGAGAAAAAAACCTTTTCTCTAAGCGATAACATCAACCAGGCAGGAGGTTCCGTTTTACAGGCCATGCAAAATCTTCCCGGCGTGACGGTACAGGATGGAAAAGTTCAACTGCGGGGAAATGATAAAGTGATTGTGCTGATTGATGGCAAGCAGACCGCGCTCACTGGTTTTGGAAACCAAACCGGGTTAGATAATTTACCTGCTTCTTCCATTGATAAGATCGAGATCATCAACAATCCCTCGGCAAAGTATGACGCCAACGGCAATGCGGGCATCATCAATATCATTTACAAAAAAAATCGGCAACAAGGTTTTAACGGAAAAGTGGGTATTGCCGGCGGCCTTGGTGCCTTATGGATCCGCAAAGAAAATTTGCCAACTATACGACCTCAATACCAGGCAACTCCCAAGATCAATCCTTCGCTGAATATTAATTATCGAAAAAATAAAGTCAATACCTTTTTGCAGGCTGACTACCTGTACACTCAAACGCTTAATAAAAATGAATTTGTTACACGCCGGTATGTTGACGGCACGATAATAGAACAACAAACAAAACGCAACCGGAACACGGGATTTTTGACAACTAAAGCTGGCGTGGATATTAACCTTACCTCATCAAGTAGTCTCACACTTTCCGGGCTGTACGGCAACGAAACAATAATTGACCGCGGGGATGAGCCCTTCTTTGATGAAGGCTTGAAAAACCGCCTGCGGCTCTGGCAGTTTCTGGAGGATGAAGTAAAGACGACCGTGATGGCTACAGCGCTCTTTAGCCAAAATTTTAAGCAGCCCGGTCATAAGCTGAATGCCGGTTTCAATTATACATTTCACCGGGAAGATGAAAAATATTTTTTCACGAACATCCTTCCGACGTTTACAGGCAAGGACGCCTTCGCGCTGATCTCAGATGAGCATGTTGCTGATATAAACTTCGACTACACGAAACCGTTACGCTACGGGCGGATTGAAGCAGGCATAAAATTTCGCCGCCGTACAATCCCGACCAACATGCAGTTTTTCCCCGGGAAAAATTCGCCCATAGACAGCGCTGCGGGTGGTGCAGCTACCTATAAGGAAACCATACCAGCTTTTTATTCAACCTACGTATATGAAAATGAAAAAATTGAAGCAGAAATCGGGCTACGCGTAGAGTACGCGGCTATCCGCTATGAAGTAGATCCCAATCACAATACCTACAAAAGTGATGGCTACAATTACACCCAACCATTTCCGAATGTTCGCTTTGCAATCAAACTCACCGACAATAGTAAACTTTCTTTTTTCGTCAACAGGCGGGTAGACAGGCCGAACGAAGTGGACATCAGGATCTTTCCAAAATATGACGACGCTGAAATCATCAAGGTGGGAAATCCTGCGCTGAAGCCGCAATTTACCAATGCTATCGAAGCAGGTTTTAAGAACGATTTTACGTCAGGTTATTTTTATGCAGCGCTATATCACCGCTTCTCCAACGGGACCATTACCCGCATTGCCAGTTCAATTCCCGGGAGCAGACTGATCTATAATATTTTTCAAAACGCCGGCCGAAGTTTTGTGACAGGTACAGAACTGATTTTTTCGAAAGATCTTTCTCAATTGCTTTCGCTGAATTTAAATGTAAATCTCTACCGCAACCAGGTGAATGCATTTACGGTTTACAATCTCTATCCCCAGCCAAATACTTTTACGGCGGAGACAGAGCGGATCGTATCAGGTAATGCAAAAGCAAATGCAGTTTTTCATTTCGCTGCAAAAACTGAAGGTCAATTGAGTGCCGTTTATTTTGCGAAAGACATCATACCACAGGGCACGATTGGTGAGCGTTTTTCCTTAGATGCAGGTGTAAAGAAATCTATTCAAAAAGACCGCGGGGAAATATTTATAAATGCTACGGATATTCTGAATACAATGGTGCCGAAGAGAGAAATCACCGGGATGGGATTTACCTATACAAGCCGCGATTATTACGAAACACAGGTAATCCGTGTGGGGTACAATTACAAGTTCTAAGAAAGCATTGCTACACGTTGAAGCGGAAATGCATTACATCGCCGTCCTGGACGAGGTATTCCTTCCCTTCAATTCTTAGTTTTCCATTTTCCCGGCACGCGGCTTCTGAGCGATATTTGATGAAGTCATCATAGGCAATAACTTCCGCTTTGATAAATCCTTTTTCAAAATCAGTATGTATGACACTAGCCGCTTGAGGGGCTTTCCAACCTTTATGGATCGTCCATGCCCTTACTTCCTGCACACCGGCGGTGAAGTAGGTGGAAAGGTCAAGGAGTTTGTACGCGGAATGTATGAGCCGGTCAAGCGCAGGTTCGGTCATTTTATATTCTTTCATAAACATCTGCTTGTCGTCAGCATCGTCAAACTCCGCGATCTGCGCTTCAATAGCATTCGTCATTACGATCACTTCTGCACCTTCTTCCTTCGCAATTTGCTGCAGGCTTTCGGAAAATTTATTTCCTGTGTGCATAGATGCTTCGTCAACATTCGCAACATATAGTACAGGCTTGTCCGTTAGTAAAAAGTTTTCTGCTATTACCACCGTGTCTTCTCTCGAAAGATCAAGCGAACGGATGTTTTTTCCCTGCTCCAGGTGTGCCTTACACTTGGATAAAATTTCAAACTCAAGTTTTTGTTTGGCATCGCCGGTCTTAGCCATCTTTTCCACGCGGGCTAATTTCTTGTCGATGCTTTCAAGGTCTTTCAACTGCAATTCTGTTTCAATGATCTCCTTATCACTGACTGGATTTATTGCACCTTCTTCCCGCAAAACATTTTCATCTTCAAAACACCGGATCACATGTATCACAGCATCTACTTCGCGAATATTGGCCAGGAATTTATTTCCTAAACCTTCTCCTTTGCTTGCGCCTTTCACCAGGCCGGCAATATCCACGATTTCAATTTGCGTCGGGACTATCCTGTCAGGATTTACCAAACCGGCAAGCGCGTCTAATCGTGGATCAGGCACATTTACCAGGCCCACATTCGGTTCTATTGTACAAAAGCGATAGTTGCTAGCCTGCGCCTTTGCGCTGCTGCTTACTGCATTAAACAAGGTGGACTTCCCCACATTTGGTAGACCAACAATTCCTGCACGTAAAGCCATGAGATGCGATTATCAAATTTTTAAAGGCGGCAAAGATAATTGTAAAAAGTTTGGGATGGTCTCAAATGCAAATGGCCGGCACATGCCAGCCATTCTATGAAAATCAAATACTGTCTACGGATTGTCTTCTGAACTCGTTGTTTTTGTAACGGTTACTTTGTCTGTGTGACCTCCACGTGAGCCACCGCTATTGCCCCTTACCAAAGCGATGATGATGAGAAGAAGCACGGCGCCTCCAACTACCCATACCCACGGCTGTACTGTAGTCGTTTGCTCTGTAGTGGTCGTTGTAGTTGTTGAACTCACGCTTGTACTGTCCTGGGCGAAAGCAACTGCCTGGGAAAGGCTCAACATACACAGAGCAAACAGGTAGTAGTAAAATTTAGGATTGAAGACTTTTTTCATGATTAATGGTTTTTGGTTGAAATAAAATTGCTGCTTTTAATGCGATTCACCAAACTTCATTACAAGAAGCAATTAACAGCAGCCGGTAAAAATTCAAAGGATCCCGCAATTGATCTCGCAAAAAGCTGCACCGCCCGGAAAAATAGAAATGACCAACTGTGAATTTTATTTATTTTTGCCCTCCTAAACGGTGGTTGTAGCTCAGTTGGTTAGAGCATCAGATTGTGATTCTGAGGGTCGTGGGTTCGAGCCCCATCATCCACCCATTTTTCCTTCTCCTTCTTTGTCTTTAATTTTTAAGGCGGAATAATATTCCGACAACGAGGAAAACATCCGGTGGAAGGATTGTGGGCCCGATTCCCGCAGATAAATCAAGTAGCAAATTATTCAGAAGCAGATAAATAACAGCCCCAACCCGGTTATCAGGCTGGGCGTGTCGGGAGAGGAACCCATAGCCTTCGACGTTAGAACCTATTTTTTCTGACAGGCTAAATCCGAACGGGAAGTATAAATGTAAAAAGGTTCGGACGTTTCGCCATCCCATTCCATTCCAGGATTATAGCCGAGCGCAATTTTTTCAGACAGTCTATGTTGAAATGTAAAGCGAATGCGGGTGTAAAAAAAAACGTTTTCAATTTGGCAGAAGGCTGGGTCGTCCAATGAAAGCCGTCTGCGGAAAAATGCCTTTTTCATCTGCAAGTTTTGCTTTGAATCGACGATAATTGGTGTAAGTCCGGAGATTTTTTCGAGCCAGGAATTCTGCGTAATGAATTCCGCAAATAAATCGGAACTCGAAAAATTCATTTACGCCATACTTCAGCAGAACTGATGGATGATTCAGCTCATGTGTTTTCCTTATCAGTCTGTTCATACAGAAAGCCAACTCAACCTGGAGGTGTTTTGCCGGTACAATAAAAGGAGATTCGGTATGATCCGGCCGGTCCGTTTGTATGGAAGGAAGTGATTGTGAAATGCAAGCCAGCCCGGAAAGACAACCAAATAAAGCAACGGTAACATATTTTCCAACAGAAGCTAAATTAAATTCCACAATGGGAATTTTTTGTTGCTGAAAAGTTTTGCGAAAATCAAGCAAATGGGTATGCACGCCGCATTTTCTATCTTTGTAAATATAAAACACATAGTTATGCCATCTTTCGACCTGGTAAGTAAAGTTGACCTGCAGACCCTGGACAACGCCGTGAACACTGTTTCCAAAGAAATTAAAAACCGTTTTGACTTTAAAGGAAGTCATGTGGTCATCGATCTGAATAAGAAAGAATTTAAGCTCAGCCTGGAAGCAGAAAGTGAGATGAAATTGCAGCAAATCATTGACGTGCTAATAAGCCGGAGTATGAAGCAGGGCCTGGCGGCTGAAGCATACGATCTTTCAAAAGAGCCATTTCAAAGCGGTAAAGTGGTAAAAAAAGAGGTGCCGGTGAGGAATGGTCTTAGCCAGGAAGATGCAAAAAAAGTAGTGAAGCTTATTAAAGACAGCGACGTGAAAGTGCAGGCTGCGATTATGGATGATATGGTGCGGGTAACTGCGAAAAAGATTGACGACCTCCAGGCGGTGATCCAGGCTTCAAAATCCTGGGACATTGGAGTGGCCTTCCAGTACGTGAATATGAAATAACCGACTTGGCTATTGTGAATAAATGGCCTAACTTCGCCCCCTCAAAAAATGTTCATGGCAAAATCCATGAAGTAAAACAAAAGTTATGAAACAAGACATTCATCCAACTAATTACCGCTTCGTCGTTTTTCGCGATATGAGTAATGGCACTATGTTCCTCAGCAAATCAACTGCTGCTTCCAGGGAAACAATAGAATGGGAAGACGGAAAAGAATACCCGGTGGTAAAGCTGGAGATTTCCAATACTTCGCATCCTTTTTA
>JBBQSI010000212.1:0-6327 GCA_038213975.1 Chitinophagales bacterium | reverse complement strand
TTTCACCTGCGATTGTAAGGCATATTGATCGGAGGGAAATGCTTTCGCTTCGCAAATTATTTTAAAACGCTTTTCTGACGGGCGGTAAAAAGTCGTCATTAATAGATGGAGATTTATGGTAAGCTCGTTCATGACTACTATTTCCTTTTCCATGGCGCCAATAATCGCGGCAAGTTTTGGAGGAAATCTTTCCGGGTATTTTGTCCAGGGATTCCGTCCATGAAAGTGACCTTCTACACCGAAGTTTGCCCAGTCTTCCAAAACATTCAAAATATACTCCTGCGCAGTCCTGGGCTGCAATCCAAGGGAGTTCCCGGTGAAGTAAACGCACTCGCTTCCATTTATCAGCGGGATATAAAACCTATCCCGAAAATTTTTTAGGGGATCCCTTTCATCCTCTTGCAGCGCAAAAGCAGGCGAATTTTCAAAATGCACAGCTTTCTTTTCAGGCGCTATAATCTTCTCCATAATCATTATTTAGCATGGGGTAACGCAAGGTATTTATTCATCCCAACGAAAACAACGGAAATACCATTATTATCGCGATGATCGGCTTATGTTTACAGTTTTTCACAACAATGGTTCAAAAGGATTCGTACATAACGATAGGAGCCCCCGGCTATGCGGAATCCCAGGCAAGGGGTAGCAAATTTATCGCGTACGCTTACCCGTTGAAATCAAAGGAAGACTTTAAAGAACAGCTCGCATTGGTGAAAAAATTACAGCCGAAAGCATCTCATTACTGTTTCGCTTACCGCTTGGGCACCGATGGAAATGAATTCAGAGTCAGTGATGCCGGAGAACCATCCGGTACTGCAGGCAGACCGGTATTAAATCAAATAGACAGTAAAGGATTAACAGATATTAACATTGTTGTAGTGCGTTATTTTGGTGGCACGCTGCTAGGTATTCCCGGGCTCATTGATGCTTATAAAACGGCGGCCTCCTTTGTTTTGCAATGCACGCCGGTGTTGAAAAAACTGGTAGAAACTACATACCGGATAGAATGCGACTACCTTAATATGAATGAAGTCCTCAATCTTCTGAAACAAAACAATTGCTCAGTCATTGAAATTGAAAATTCATTATTCGCCCGGATCGTCTCTGGAATTCCGGTTTCTCAGGAACAATATTTAGTCGATCAACTTCACCGTTTCCGGCATTTAAAAGCAACGCGGGTTGACCCTAACCGGTAAATCTTGGGCTGACTTTTTTTTCTTTACTGCCTTTCTCGTATTGATAAAATCCTTCACCACTCTTTACTCCTTTATAACCAGCAGCCACCATATTTTTAAGCAATGGACACGGAGCATATTTAGGATTTCCAAAACCATTGTGCAACACTTCCATAATGGCTTTACATACATCCAACCCTATAAAATCGGCGAGTTGCAACGGGCCCATTGGATGAGCCATACCCAATCTCATTACCGTATCTATTTCTTCCACGCCCGCGACATTTTCGAAGAGACTGTAAATAGCTTCATTGATCATAGGCATGAGTATCCGGTTGGCAATAAAGCCCGGGTAATCGTTTACTACACATGGGATCTTGTCCAATTTTTTTGTGACTGCTACTATTTCATCTGTGACTTTCGCGTCAGTAGCGTACCCGTTGATTACCTCTACCAACTTCATTACCGGGACGGGATTCATAAAATGCATACCGATCACCTTGCCCGGCCGGGAGGTAGCAGCCGCGATGGTCGTAATAGAAATAGACGAGGTGTTTGTCGCGAGGATGCACTCCTGCTTTGTAAACTCGTCCGCTGATTTAAAAATTTTGAGTTTCAGTTCTTCGTTCTCGGTAGCAGCTTCTACTACAAGGTCTGCCTTTGCTAGTCCCCTTTTAAAATCCTGTACAATACTAATGTTGGCCAGGGTTGCAGATTTAGCTGCGTTGTCAATTGCGTCTTTTGCAACTTGCCGGTCCAGATTTTTTTCAATGGTTGCTAGTGCTTTCTCAAGTTGTTCACCCGATACATCTAGTAAGGTTACTTTAAAATCATGTTGTGCAAACACGTGCGCAATGCCGTTCCCCATCGTGCCCGCGCCAATCACTGCTATCTCATTAATCATGGAATAAGATTATCTGTTATTAAAATGTTGTTATCGGTTTGAAAGCGAAAAATATAAAAGTAATATTTAAACCTGCCAGCTGAGAAATTATCCTTTTGTAGTTGCCGGCTAAACCGGGCTGGCCAACAATCGATTTTACTTCACACATCAAATCCTGTTATTATGAAACAATTGATCCTTTTGGGCTGTATGGTTGTCAGCCTCTCTGCCTTTTCACAAAAAAGATTTAACCCAAACGGCGACCGGGAAAGTTTTTTCCGCATGGGTGCAAAAGCCGGCGTAAACATTAATAAAATTGATGGCCAGGCCTACAAAGATGGCTTCAACTACAATTACCTGCTTGGAGGATTCATGCAATTCAACTTCTCAAAAACATTTGGGTTGCAGCCGGAAATAAATTTTGTACAGTCAACTTCTGAATTCACGAACACCACCTCAGATGTTTATGACGATATTTTCCGCCTCGGTTCGCAACGGAAAGCTAAACTCGATTACCTGAAAGTTCCGGTATTGCTTAACATCAATGTGGGGCCCAGCAAAAGAGTAAAGCTGCAACTGGGGCCGCAGATGGGAAGTGTGCTGAAAGAAACTGTTGACAGCCTTAGATATAACGGCAATGTGTTTAAAAAAGCGGACTGGGCGGCCGTTGGCGGACTTTGGATACAAATTCCTTTTATCAACCTTGGCGCGAGGTACGAGTTGGGATTGAATAACCTTAATGCGATCGATAATCAGCAGAAATGGAAAAGCCAGGCGTTTACGATTTTCGCCGGAATCACATTTTAGAAAAAAAATATATAGCTTAAGGCCTGCATTTCGATGCAGGCCTTTTTATTTTTGTCAATATGCAACATATTTCCGTAGATAATTTGTTTTTGCTTGATATTGAAACAGTGTCGGTAGCAGAACACTTTCATCTATTGGACGATGAATGGAAGGGTCTGTGGTCAGACAAAATCTTCAAAAGTCTCCCACCCGATTTGACGGCGGAGGAATATTATCCTCAGCGTGCAGCCATACTTGCAGAATTTGCGAAAGTAGTTTGCATAAGCACCGGCTACCTTAAGAAGCAAAATGGAGAATGGCACTTGCGAGTCAAATCTTTTTGTTCGGACGATGAAGTCACATTGTTGAAAGAATTCAAACAGGTGTTGGAGCAGATGCATACGCACAAATCAAAATGGATTTTTACCGGCCACAATGTGAAAGAATTTGACGTACCGTTTTTATGCAGGCGGATGCTGGTAAATTATATGACAATTCCTGCTTGCATGGATTTTCAAAATCAAAAGCCGTGGGAGACCCCAATCCTGGACACGCTTCATCTTTGGCGATTCGGAGATTACAAGCACTATACTTCACTAAAACTGCTGGCGGCTTCGCTGGGAGTGCCTTCGCCAAAGTCAGACATTGATGGAAGCCAGGTAGGAGACGTCTTTTGGAAAGAAAAGAATTTACCGCGCATCTCCGAATACTGCGAGCGGGACGTGGCCACGGTAGCCAATATCATCCTTAGATTTAAAAATCTACCTTTACTGAAAGACGAACAAATCATATTCGTTCGATAATTACGGTTGTTTATTTTTCACTTAAATTTTTTTTATGAAACCACGCTATTTATTTGGTATTTCTTTATGCATGTTCTCCTTATTCAGTTGCGCAGATGGCGATGGCCGATACATCGACCTTAATTCCGGTGATCATGTGGAATTGGAGAAAAATGAATCTGGGGTAATGGTTAACAAAGCAAACAACGAACCGGTAGGCATTTACGTTGACACAAAAAATAACGACACTATTTACGGCAAGACAGGAAAAGTGATTAACGGCCACTTAGTGAAAGTAGATGGCGGTAAATATGAGTATGATGATGGTGCCAAAATGAAGGTGAACGATGAAGGTGAAATAAAGATAAAAGATGGCGACTACAAGAAAAAAGTGGACGCCGACGGTGATATTAAGATCAAAGATGGCGATTATAAGAAAAAGGTAGACTCGGACGGCGACGTGAAGATAAAAGACGGTGACACCAAGATAAAAATAGATGCAGACGGCGAAACAAAAGTTAAGATTAAATAGTTCTTATAATTCTTTAATAAAACTGCCCGGTTTCCGGGCATTTTTATTGTTATCGCTTGCGTTGCTGCTGTCCTGCCGGACTGCAAGGCGGCGTCCACAATACCCGTTGAGTTTTGAGGCAAGTATTCTCCCGCAAAAAAAATTCTTCCATCCACAGGGGTCGATAATACTTTTCGCGCTCCCGGCGATGCCATGGTCGAATACGAGTAACAACTGTTTATGTACGGCTCTTGCAACTAGTTTTGGAGGACAATATTTTTCAGGGGTTTTTCCAACTCACTCGTTTTCATTATAAATAGATCCGATAGGGGTGGTTCCAATACCAATACTTTTTTATGATGATCAGCGAGTATCAGGGCTGTTGACAAACCAGCAGTGACCGCACCAATGATGATGACATCGTACATAAAAAGAAGATAATAAAAGCAGGCTACCGGTAATGCTTAGGCGCTTTCAGTTTCTTCCTGGTAAGCCGATACCGGCTCACAGGTACAAACAAGATTTCGATCGCCATAGGTATTGTTCACGCGGCTGACGCCAGGCCAAAATTTATTCTCCCGAAGATATGAAAGCGGATATGCAGCGGCACATCTGGTATACGCGTGCTTCCAATCATCGGCAGTAATAACAGCCAAAGTGTGCGGGGCATTTTTTAAAACATTATCTTTTTTATCAGCGCTTCCGTCTTCAATAGACTTTATTTCTTTATAGATTTCTAACAGGGCATCGCAAAACCTGTCGAGCTCAGCTTTATTCTCGCTTTCAGTTGGCTCAATCATAATAGTGCCCGGCACCGGGAAGCTGAGTGTCGGCGCATGAAAACCGTAATCCATCAATCGCTTGGCAACATCCTCTGCCTCGACACCAACGGAATTTTTGAAGGGACGCAGGTCCACAATGAATTCGTGTGCACAAGTGCCGTTCTTGCCGGTATAAAGGATCTTAAATTTTTCTTCCAGCCGTACTTTCATGTAATTCGCATTCAGTATGGCATACTCAGTTGATTTAAGCAAGCCCGCTGCGCCTAACAATTTTATATACCCGAAACTTATTAAGAGAATACTTGCCGACCCATACGCCGCTGCACTCACAGAGCCACCGCCATTTTTTATTTCCGGAAGAAACCCGGCTAATTTTTCATTTACACAAATCGGGCCCATGCCAGGCCCTCCACCTCCATGAGGAATGGCAAAAGTCTTATGAAGATTCAGGTGACAAACATCTGCCCCGATAACACCGGGAGCGGTAAGGCCTACCTGAGCATTCATATTAGCACCATCCATATACACAAGGCCACCGTTGTTATGGATGATGGCACAAACATCTTTTATTTCTTCTTCAAAAACACCGTGTGTCGATGGATACGTAACCATTAAACCGGCGAGCGTATCCTTATTTTTTTCTGCCTGCATTTTCAGGTCGGCGACATCAATATTTCCTTTTTCATCACATTTGGTCACGATCACTTTAAAACCTGCCATCACTGCAGAAGCAGGATTGGTACCATGTGCAGAGATTGGGATCAATATCACTTTTCTGTTATCATTCCCATTTTGCTGGTGATATCCCCGGATTGCAAGTAAGCCGGCAAACTCGCCCTGGGCACCGCTATTTGGCTGCAGGCTACAAGCTGCAAAACCCGTTATGCGTGAAAGAAAATTTTCGAGTTCGGTTATGATCTTATGGTATCCTTTTGTTTGCCCCTCAGGAGCAAAAGGATGAATGTGTGCAAATTCATTCCAGCTTACCGGCATCAATTGTACAGCAGCATTTAGCTTCATAGTACATGAGCCGAGTGGTATCATTGAAGTGGTGAGTGAAAGATCCCGGTTTTCCAATTTTTTTAAATAGCGCATCAACTCTGTCTCGCTATGATAAGAGCTGAATACCGGGTGCGTAAGAAATTCAGACGTCCGCGTAAGAGACGAAGGGATGTTTTCTAAGACCGCCTCACTATCGAAAGTTACCACTGTGGTATCCTGATCTTTGGAAGAATTAAAAACCGATAAAATGCTGAGGATATCATGTTTGGTGGTAGTTTCATCCAGCGAGATCGTAATTACGTTATCATCATCATAACAAAAGTTCAGCTCCTGCTTTTCAGCTAATCCCATTATCCGTTTGGCATCAGCATTCACGACAGCAAGTGTATCAAAATAGTCTTCATGT
>JBBQSI010000211.1:0-6334 GCA_038213975.1 Chitinophagales bacterium | reverse complement strand
AAAGCATGGGGATAATCTTTTTTCAGGTCATCATCAGAAAGTTTTTCTAAAACCTGTTTAATCATGGCAATTGTGTCGTGGGTATCTGCAACCAGTTTTGTCCGCGCTACATTCTTTTCGAGAAATTCATTTTCACGGTTACGAACATAGCCGGTATTGCCGAGCGTTGCGCCAATAAAATGATTTAAATTTCCGATTAGATGCAAAATAAGATTGCCGGCAGAATTGCTAACCTGCCCCTCTATACGCCAAATGGATTCATCATCGCTATAACTTTCAATTTCATTAATAAGCTTGTTGAGATCCCTTTCAAAAAGATCTGTTATGGTTTGCAGCATAGACAATTCGTTTAATGGATTATAAAAATAATGAATCATTCTTTACGTCTTCCTCACTATAATTTCATTTAAAGAATCATCATTATATTTGCGGCCTATGACAACAGAACATTTAAAAGATTTAAGAGACCGAGTACTGGTTTTGAGGAGGTTTCTTTGACGTCGCTAATCGTCAGCAAAAAATAGATAACGATAAGCAACTTTCACTCTCGCCGGGCTTCTGGCAGGACAACCAGCGGGCTACTTCCATCCTGAAGGAAATTAAGTTGAATGAATACTGGGTGAATTTGTTCAACAAGGCGCAGGCAAAGGTGGATGACGCCGGCGTCTTGTTCGATTTCTGGAAGGAAGGAGAAGCGGAAGAGAAAGAAGTAAAGGAGACATTTGAACTGGCTGCCCGCGTGGTAGACGAGGTCGAGTTCAAGAGCACTCTTAACCAGCCGGAAGATGAGATGCCGGGTATTCTCCAAATCAACAGCGGCGCAGGTGGCACTGAGAGCCAGGACTGGGCAGAGATGCTGCTGCGCATGTACAGAATGTATGGCGAAAAACAGGGTTGGTCGGTGAGTGAGCTTGACTACCAGGCCGGGGATGCCGCCGGCATTAAGAGCGCTACCCTGCAATTTGACGGCCCGTTTGCTTATGGAATTTTAAAGAGCGAATCAGGTGTTCACCGGTTGGTGAGGATTTCCCCTTTTGACAGTAATGCGCGCCGGCACACAAGTTTTGCCAGCGTATATGTGTATCCGTTAATTGATGATACGATAGACATAAAAGTGAATCCGGCGGATGTAGAATGGGCTTTCTTCCGCAGTGGCGGCGCAGGGGGACAGAATGTAAACAAAGTGGAGACGGCGGTGCGGCTTACACACAAGCCAAGCAGCATTATCGTTGAGTGTCAGCAGGCAAGAACCCAGGGTGAAAACCGCGAGAAAGCAATGTCGATGTTGAAAAGCCGGCTGTATGAAGAAGAGATCAAAAGACGGCGTGAAGTGCAGGATGCTTCCAACGCTTCGAAGAAAAAAATAGAATGGGGAAGCCAGATAAGGAGTTATGTTTTTCACCCTTATAAAATGATCAAAGACCATCGGACAGATTATGAAGTAGGGAACGTAGGCCCGGTGATGGACGGCGAACTGGCCGAGTTCGTGAAAGCCTACCTGATGATGGAGGCAGAATAAGGGACGTTGCTTGCAGGTTGATTTTTTTTGTTCTATTTTCCGACCGTCCATAACTACAAAACAGATTACTTACTATTGACACGCCCATGCCTTCAATTTTAATCATAGACGACGAGAAGAGTATTCGGAAGACGCTTACAGAGATCCTCACCTTTGAAGGGTATAAAATAGATGAGGCTGCCGATGGACAGGAAGGCCTGAAAAAATTCAAAGAAAAAACTTACGATATAGTTCTTTGCGATATTAAAATGCCAAAGCTTGATGGCATTGAGTTCCTGGAGAAAGCCAGGGAGATCAATGATGATATTCCCATTATAATCATAAGCGGACACGGAAATATTGATACGGCTGTAGAGGCGGTGAAAAAGGGAGCATTCGATTACATCTCCAAGCCGCCGGATCTCAACCGAATGCTGATCACTCTGCGGAATGCCATGGAAAAAACGAACCTGGTAGCAGAGGCGAAAGTGCTTAAAAGAAAGATCAACAAAGCACCGGAAATTGTTGGGGATTCCAAGCCTATTCGCAAGATCAAAGACACTATCGATAAGATTGCGCCTACAGAAGCAAGGATATTAATCACCGGTGAAAACGGAGTGGGGAAGGAGCTGGTTGCCCGCTGGATACATGAAAAAAGTGCCCGCTCCAAAGGGCCAATGGTGGAAGTGAACTGTGCTGCTATTCCCGGCGAGTTAATTGAAAGTGAATTATTTGGTCATGAAAAAGGCAGCTTTACGTCTGCCGTACGTCAACGTATAGGGAAATTTGAACAGGCCAATGGTGGAACGCTCTTCCTGGATGAGATCGGCGATATGAGTGTAAATGCGCAGGCGAAAGTTTTGCGTGCTTTACAGGAAGGAAAGATTACAAGGGTAGGTGCTGATCGGGATATCAACGTGGATGTGAGAGTGATCGCCGCCACGAACAAAGACCTGCTAAAAGAGGTAGAAGAAAAAAACTTCCGCCTGGATCTTTATCACCGCCTGGGGGTAATCATTGTTCATGTGCCTTCGCTCAACGAACGAAATGCCGACATTCCGCTGTTGATCGATCATTTTCTTGGAGAGATAGGAATCGAATATGGCCAGCCGAAAAAAGAAATCGATGATGGTGCTTTGGAACTTCTCAAAAGTCATACATGGACTGGTAATGTCCGGGAACTCAGGAATGTCGTTGAACGGTTAATTATTTTGTCCGGCAAACTGATTACGGCAGAGGATGTGAACACATACGTTTTACCGAAAAGCAGCTTTATACTTTAAAGAGACAGCAATCATTTATGGCTCATGTCTACTGTATCAGCGGGTTTGGTGCCGACGAGCGCATTTTTTCCAATATTGATTTTGGCGATCATACCCCGCATTTTATCCCCTGGATACTCCCCAAAAAACAGGAATCCATTGAAGAATACGCACTCAGGATGAAGGCGTCGATTAATGAAGTTGCGCCGGTCTTGCTGGGTGTATCTTTCGGTGGTATGATGTGTATTGAAATCGCGAAACACTTGCCAGCATCGAAAGTGATTATCATTTCCAGCATCAAAACCCGCAAAGAAATTCCCCGCTGGATGAAAGTTACCGGCAGGCTGCAACTCAACAGAATTTTTCCGCTGAGGTCGTTCCGGCTTTTTGAGCCCATACAGAACTACAACCTCGGGATAGAAAATGCGGAAGAAAAAAAACTCGTGCGGGAATACAGGAGAAACATTTCTCAACGATATACCAACTGGGCAGTTAATGAAATTCTTAGTTGGAAAAATACCTGGTTGCCCGGTAATCTTTATCACATTCATGGCAGTAAGGACCACATGTTTCCGCTAAGAAATATTCATGCTGATTTTATAATAAAAGGTGCCGGCCACTTTATGGTGATGAACCGCGCGGAGAAAGTAAATGACGTGCTGCTTCAAATTTTATGATAAGACAGGAGTCTTGCTGGTAGCGGGCTTGCAACAATAGGATCGGTCGTTCGTTTGCCGTTTGTTAAACTAATGGTAAGTATATAAATACGATTTTTCGACAAGGAATTATATATGGTACATTTGTCCGCACCATCAATACGTTTTAGATGAGTATAGCTTTACTTCTATTTATTCTCGCCGTCATCCTTTGGCACATCGGCCTTTACGGCATGTTCAAAAAAGCAGGCATTGAACCCTGGAAAGCCCTTATCCCTTTTTACAATACCTGGTGCATGGTTGAAAAAATGCAGTTGCGAAAAATTTGGTTTTTTCTGCAACTGATACCGATCGCCGGGCAGTTTGTAACGATCTGGATCTGTATAAAATTTGTAGAGCATTTCGGCCGCTTCGGCCTCTTGCATCACGCAGCTACCGTGTTTATTCCCTTTATCTATTTTCCTTATCTCGGCTTCTCTGATAGTGAGCGGTATGCCGGTATACCCGTGGTCAGAAATTATAAGAAAGGCACCTTTCGGGAATGGATAGACGCAGCGGCCTTTGCCATAGTTGCCGCAACGCTCATCCGCACTTTTATCTTTGAAGCCTACACCATTCCTACACCTTCAATGGAAAAAACTTTGCTAGTGAACGATTTTCTTTTTGTGAGTAAGTTTAGCTATGGTCCAAGAATTCCCAATACACCTTTGGCGATACCATTTGTCCACCATACACTCCCCGGGGCCAATACAAAATCGTACCTGGAATGGATCACAATCCCCTACACACGATGGTTTGCCAGGCCGGTGAAAAGAAATGATGTGGTCGTTTTCAACTTTCCCGTTAATGATACCCTTATCAATGATGAAATAAATTACGGTTCCCGCGTCACCTATTACCAGGAAATTCAGCGTCGAATGATTATGGAGCGAATATCAGAGGACGAAGCGCGAAGACGGGTGCGTGACCAGTTTGGTGATATGATCATAACCCGCCCTGTTGACAAGCGGGAAAATTTCATTAAACGGTGTGTGGCAATTGCAGGAGACACTTTGCAGATTAAAAACAGGGTTATCTACATAAATGGTATGGCTCAGCCATTTCCGCCGGAGCACGAGTTCAAATACAGGGTGAAAACTTCGGGCATGCTGGATCCGGATCAACTCAACGGCATGGGCATACAGGATAATATAGATGATCCTAATCGCAACCAGGTAAACCAGGTAAGTAATACTGAGTACCAGATGAGTCTTACGAACGGCGACGTTGCGTCACTTAAGATGATGCAAGGCGTTACCAGTGTAGAGCCTATTGTGAATTCCGGAGATGAAAGTATAATTCTTTTTCCCTACGTGGCGGCTTACAACTGGAGTGAAGATGATTATGGGCCAATTTGGATTCCTAAAAAAGGCGCGACCATACAATTGACGCCTGATAACATTATCCGTTACAAGCGGAGCATCCTTGTTTATGAGGGTAATAAATTTGAAGAACGTAATGGCCAGTATTTTATCAATGATGAGCCGGCAACTTCCTACACTTTTCAAATGAACTATTATTGGCTGATGGGTGACAACAGGCACAATTCGCTCGATAGCCGGTTTTGGGGTTTCGTACCGGAAGATCACGTGGTAGGTAAAGCCAGCCTCATCTGGTTCAGTTACGCAAGTGGTCCGCGCTGGAACCGGATATTCAAACCGATAGAGTAGGGGGAATCAGTGAATTCTGTCACCGCGAACCTCGTTGCTTTGCATAAGGTTTTGTTCAAATTCCAGCCACTCTTTCCATCTTTTTCGTACCATTTCTTTCGGCAGGTAGTATTCCGCCAGAGTAATGAACAATGTGTAGTGGCCGGCTTCGCTTTCCATAAAACGGCGGTAAAACTTGCGCATATACTCGTCCGTTAGGCCTTCGCTGAGACGCTTGAATCGCTCGCAACTCCGGGCTTCAATAAGCGCCATAGTCAGCATTTGGTCCAGGAAGCGCTCGTCCGGGCTTCCGCCTTTTTTTTGAAAATCCAGCAGCTTATTTACGTAAATGTCTTTGCGTTGCCTGCCGAGAGTAAGATTGCGTTTCCTGATCTCCGCAACCACCTGCCGGAAATGGCCCCATTCTTCTGTGACAATGGGAGATAGTTTTTCTACCAGCTTTTCTTTGTCATTGTTTTTTTGAATGATGGAAATGCAGGTTGTTGCCGCCTTTTGCTCACACCATGCATGGTCAGTCAGGATTTCTTCCAGTGAAATAGACGCAAGATCAACCCAGCGCGGATCCGTCGTTAGCAGAACACCCACAATAATTTGCGTATGGTCTGATATTACATTCATCAGAAGAAAGCGAAATGATATTGTTTTTGCAAATGTAACGTTGATAGGCGCTCTTTGTTAGCTTTGGCGGGTGAAGACAAATTTTCTCGAAAATAAGCTCAGCGATAGAAAAGCGCTGGGATCGTTACGCTCTTTAAAAACCGTTTCCGGGAAAGTTGATTTTTGCAGTAACGATTATTTGGGTATCGTGCGAAACAAATTATTACAATCCCATTTACAAAAGGCTGAATCTTTTGGCAGCACCGGTTCCCGGCTTCTTACCGGCAACTATGCGGTGATTGAACAGGCTGAGCAAGAGATTGCGACATTTCACGACGCACCTGCAGGGCTGATCTTTAATTCAGGGTACGATGCTAATGTCGGGCTTTTTGCCTCCGTCCCGCAAAAAGGACACGTGATCATTTACGACAAATTGAGCCATGCCTCTATCCGGGATGGTATCAGGCTTTCTTTCGCTTCGTCATTCTCCTTTACGCATAACGACCTCGCAAACCTGGAAAAAACATTGATCAATGCAGCAGACTTCGCGGAAAAATTTGTTGTGACCGAGTCGATATTCTCCATGGATGGCGACCTGGCACCGTTAAAAGA
>JBBQSI010000210.1:0-6341 GCA_038213975.1 Chitinophagales bacterium | reverse complement strand
CCGGGTGTAAGCTCTATTTCGGTTTGGGGAGAGAAAAGATATGCGATGCGCATCTGGCTGAAGCCTGACATTATGAACGCATATAATGTTACTGGAAACGAGATTCAAACAGCATTGCAGACGCAGAGTGTAGAGCTACCTGCCGGCAAAATATATGGCGAGTACACTGAGTTATCAGTCCGCACTTTTGGTAGGCTAAATACTGAAGACCAGTTTCAAAACCTCATTGTAAAAAATGTAAATGGCGTCAACATTAAGCTAAAAGATGTTGCTGATGTTATCCTCGGCCCGGAAAATGAACAATCAGGCTTGAAAGAACATGGCGTGCCGATGATTATGCTGGCCGTGGTACCGCAACCCGGAGCGAATTATGTTTCTATTTCCAATGAATTTTATAAGAGGCTTGACCAAATACAAAAAGAACTGCCTCCTGACATGAAGATAGATGTTGGACTGGATCAAACGGTATTTATTAAGCGGGCTATTTTAGAAGTAAAGGAAACACTGTTTATCGCATTGTTTCTGGTAATTCTCATTGTCTATCTATTCTTCCGCGATACCCTGATTGCATTACGGCCATTGTTGGATATTCCGGTCTCACTCATTGGTGCTTTCTTCATTATGTATCTCTGTGGGTTTACGATAAATGTACTTACACTGCTTGCCATTGTACTCGCCACCGGCCTCGTGGTGGATGACGGAATTGTGGTAACTGAGAATATCTTTAAAAAGATGGAGGCCGGCATGGACAGGCACCAGGCGGCCAGGGAAGGTTCAAAGGAAATTTATTTTGCCGTCATCTCCACTTCTATCACACTGGCTATTGTATTTCTACCGGTCATCTTTTTAGAAGGCTTTGTTGGCCGGTTGTTTCGGGAGTTCGGAATCGTGCTTGCAGGCGCTGTATTGATCTCTGCATTTGTTTCGCTAACGCTAACACCCGTACTCAACGTGAAGCTCAGCCGGAAAAAAGTTGGCCATTCCTGGTTTTACAGAAAGACAGAACCATTTTTCACTTCGATGGAAAGTGGGTATATGAATAACCTCGGCAAATTCATGAAACATAAATGGATTGCGCTGGTTGTCGTCGGCGCCTGTTTTGGCCTCATCTTCTTTGCCTATAACGTTTTGCCGACGGAACTTGCTCCTTTGGAAGACCGTAATCAATTTAGGCTGCAGGTAACTGCTCCCGAGGGTACTTCGTTCGATTATATGGATTCCTACATTGATAGTCTAAACCAATTGATCATCGATTCAGTTCCTGAAAATCTAAAAATCATTAGTCTTACAGCGCCAGGCTTTCAAAGTGGCGCAACCAACAGCGGGTTCATAAGCGTACGCCTAAATGATCCCAAAGACCGGGACCGATCGCAACAGGAAATCGTAGAAAACGTAAACAAGCTCACCAGAAACTTTCCGCAGGGCAGAGCATTTGCCGTGCAGGAACAGACTATAGCAGTAAACCGCCGTGGTGGACAGCCGGTCCAGTTTGTGATCCAGAATAATGACTTTGAAAAAATCAAAAAAGTCCTTCCGGAATTCTTAGCGGAGTGTAATGCTAGTCCGCTGTTTGAGGGGGTAGATGCAGATTTAAAATTCAATAAGCCCGAATTGCTTGTGCACATCGATCGCCTTCGGGCAAGTGAACTCGGCATCAACGTGCAGGATATTTCAAGAGCCCTGGAGCTGGCGTATAGCGACAGGCGATTTGGCTATTTCCTGAAATCGGGAAAACAGTACCAGGTGCTGGGGCAGGTGGCCCGTGATGAACGCGACGACCCTAATGACCTGAGCAAATTGATGGTGCGTAACACCAGGAACGATAACATACGCCTCGACAATCTTGTGTATACAACAGAAGCCAGCGCTCCGCCAACAATTTATCATTTCAACCGGTATAAGTCAGCTACTATCTCCAGCGGCCTCGCTGAAGGATATACAGTCGGAGACGGCGTGAAAGAAATGAACAGGATTGCAGACAAATTGCTTGATGAAACATTTACCACAGCGCTTACCGGCACTTCCCGTGATTTTGCGGAAAGCAGTGGCAACACTGCCTTTGCGTTCGTACTTGCATTGATACTCATTTATCTCGTATTATCGGCGCAATTCGAGAGCTTCATCGATCCATTTATTATCATGATCACCGTGCCGCTTGCGCTCGCCGGTGCCCTCGTCTCTTTATGGATATTCGGGCAAACGTTCAATATTTTTTCCCAGATTGGGATGATCATGCTGATTGGATTGGTTACTAAAAATGGTATTCTGATCGTGGAGTTTGCGAACCAAAAAAGGAAAGCCGGCGTAAAGAGGACGCAAGCTGTGGTGGAAGCTGCCGCAGCGAGGATGCGTCCTATCCTGATGACAAGTCTTGCGATGGCCTTAGGCGCTTTACCGCTGGCACTCTCCATCGGCGACGCATCAACGAGCCGCATTCCTTTAGGTATCGTAATTGTGGGAGGTGTGATGTTCTCACTCATTCTTACACTTTATGTAGTACCGGCTATGTACGGTTTCCTGTCTGCAAAAAAGAAAAATTTTAATGAAGATGCATAGGACGCAGAGAAGTTTGCTGGCGTTGATTTTCCTTTTAACCGCAGGTGTTGGTTTTTCACAGGATTCCGTCCTTTCTGCGACCGATGCAATTCAGTATGCCATAGAGCATAATTATGGGATAATAGTCAGCCGCAATAGTGTTGAAATTGGTGCCATCCAAAATAACTGGGCGAACGCCGGAGGCATCCCTGTCATCGGGGCGACGGCAAATAAGGTTTTGGGGAGTAATAACTTAAAGCAGACTCTTAATAATGGGACTACAACTAATAAACGAGGCACACGAATCTCGAACTTCAATGCCGGCCTTGCAGTCAATTGGGTTGTTTTTGATGGCTTCAAAATGTTTGCAACAAAAAGAAAACTCGAAGAGCTGCAACGCAATGGCGAATACCAATTCAGGAAGAGCCTGAATGAAACCGTCTACACTGTATTGGCCTCGTATTATAACGTGGTGTCTCTCGGGCAGCAAGTGCGTTCCACGCTTGAGCAAATCAGTTTGTACAAGGACAGGTTCACGCTTTCGCAACGCAGATTGGAGATCGGTACCGGGGCAAAATACGAGGTGCTTGAATCGCAAGTTGACCTCAATGGACAACGGTCAATATTATTAAATTTTCAAAATTCTTTGGAACAGGAGAAGAGAACTTTAACCAACCTTATGGGCATGCGGCCGGATACATCCTTTGCTGTAGAAGATAGCATTATCATCAATCCTTTGCCCACACTGGAAAATGCGAAAGAGGAAATTGATCAAAACAATCCTGACTTGATGTTGGCCGCCAGCGATCTAACGGTATTATTCGAAACAAAGAAAGAATTAAGAGCGCAAATGTTTCCAACGGTGACGCTTAACAGTTTTTATAATTTTGCCCGCAACAGCAATAGTGCCGGCTTCAACCTGTTCAATCAAACTTATGGGCCGTCTGGATCGGTAGGTATTACTGTTCCATTGTTTACCGGAGGTCTTGCCCGGCAGCAACTAGCCGTAGCCGATATCCAGATCAGGAACCAGGAAGCAACGCAAACAGGTATTAGAAACGAAGTGGCGACGGCACTCGATAAAGCTTACATCAATTACTACAACTCATTAAAAATTGTGGAACTCGAGAAGGATAATCTCAAACTGGCACAGGAAAATATTTACATCGCCACCGAGCGATTCCGTCAACTAACCATTACAGCAGTGGAGCTGCGGCAGGTACAGATCAGCTACAACGATGCGAAGACACGCCTCTACAATGCCCTCTACCAGGCAAAGCTGGCGGAAGCGCAGGTAGCGCTTCTTACGGGGCAAATCGCTAATCTCTAGAATTTCAGAAAGCTGAATCTTTTACATTTGCATCATGCAAAAGTTAGTAGGAATTATCATGGGCAGCGACAGTGACCTGGGCGTTATGCAGGCTGCAGCCGATATCTGTGACCAGTTTGGAATCGGTTACGAAATCTCGATCGTTTCAGCCCATCGCACACCTATGCGCATGGTTGAATATGCAACGCAAGCGCATGATCGCGGAATCAAAGTTATCATCGCGGGGGCAGGCGGTGCCGCGCATTTGCCAGGGATGGTGGCTTCCCTAACGGTGCTTCCTGTTATTGGAGTTCCTGTAAAATCTTCCAACTCCATCGATGGCTGGGATTCCATTCTGTCCATTCTGCAAATGCCGAATGGCGTGCCCGTGGCTACTGTGGCGCTAAACGCAGCAAAAAATGCCGGGCTACTTGCCGCCGAAATTTTAGCGACGGCTGACGCTGATCTTACTTCTAAATTGTTGCATTATAAAAGGGAAATGAAAGAAGAGGTTGAGAAAAAAGCTGCTGCGCTCGAACAAAACAGATAACTATCGTTCTTCGAGTATACAAAAATCGTCTTCTAACGGCTTAGTGTAGTTGTAGAGCGCTTTTAAAAATTCATCTCCCCATTTCGCATAAAATAGCAGGAAACTTTCAGAACGTTCCTGCAGGCCTTCAGCGGGAAACAAGGCCTTATGCACTTTTTGAATTTGCCGCTGTTCACTTTCAAACTTTCTTTTTTCAGCGCGGAGCATTTTCTTCTCTAAGTTATCAAGCCGCGTAAGCGTGCGTTTTTCCAGGGCCTGGGTATGCGCCAAAAGTGTTGGATCTACTTTATTCGCTGCCGACGCTATTGCTTTCCAGACTTTTTTCATGGCTTCCATTTCCTCATTCAATTCCAAGGCTCGCGTAGTGTCACGCCTGGTAACAGCACTTAAAATTTCATTTGGTTTGTGGAAAAGATCCTGGCTGGAAAGCCGGAGCTTGTCCAGGAGTTCGTTGAATCTTTTTTCAATTACCAGGAAAGAATTACGGAGAATGAGGACAGGGTAAAAAGCGTGATAATGATCGAATAAATTTTTTAATTCCAGCCAGTAAGCCAGTTCACCACCACCACCAATAAAAGCCAGGTTGGGCAACAACTTTTCCTGCATCACACCTCTTAAAATCACGTTCGGGCTAAATCGCTCCGGATGCTGGTTTAATTGCTCAAGCATTTCTTGCCGGGAAAATTTTTTGTCGGTATCCGCAACATAAAAAAATCCACCTTTTGCTACTATCCTGTTCCTGACTCCGTCATCCAGGAAAAACAAGTTTATCTCCCGCGGATGCGCCTGCACTTTGAAGTTTGCACTTATCTTTTCTGCGGCATCTTTTACCAGCTCTGTAGCAGAATTTTTCAACAGGTCATCTTCAAAAATAGCGCTCATAGCTTGCTTTAAACGCGGATTGTCCGGGAGAAAAATTACCAGGCCATAATCCTTAAACAGCGCATGGACGAAAAAGAACGTAGCCTGTTCCATTGACCTTCCTTTTACATAACACTGTTTTAATATTGCTACCAGTTCCTCACCATGTTCTTCCACCGACAAGCGCCCGGATAACTCTTCAATTATTTTTAAAACAGCGTCATCAATTTTCATTCTGCCAACCGCGCCATTTTGTTTCGTCAACCACGTATATTTTTTAGCATCGACATATACATGGTTGAGTTCGTGAAGGTCAGCATCTTCACTCCCCATAAAAAAAACGGGAACGACACGTTTGCCCGGATGTTTAGCCTCAACCTGCTCCGCAAGTTTTATGGTGTGAAGAATTTTATAGATAAAATAAAGGTGACCGGTAAAAAGATTTGGCTGGTGTGCAGTGCAGACGGTGAAAGTATTTGCATCCAACAGGGACTCAATATTTCTGTGAACATTTTCCGAATCGCTTAGTCCGCTGTATTGATTATGGAGTACATCTACCAGCAACTGTCGATCAATGGGGAATTTTTCTCTTTCTGCGATTGCCTTCTCCAAACCTTTGTCAGTCGGATCAAACGAGTAGAAAGGCCTGAGACTTTCATCGCCTGTGAGGTACGCTTCTATGATTCTGGTAGTGTAGCCTGTTTTCGAATAGGGAAGATTGGAAGACTGAAAGGCTACAGGCATGAAACTTTCTTGATCACGATTTTTGAGGCCGTAAAGATAGGTTGAAAAGAAAAGATTTTGTCAGCGTCACAAACAGATGAATTTGTACCACAGGCTATGCTTCTGCGGGTGTCGATTGAAAAGGAGATCGTCCAAAGTGTTGCTTGAAAGTTTTGTCAAAAGAGTTTCGATCGACGTAGCCGCATTTGGCAACGATCCCTGGAGACTGCAATGGGCAATACTTTATGTCAGGTCAAAATTTATTCGCCAACTTCTTCGTCTTCCTTTTTCTGTCTTTTCTCTGCAAACTCAACTATTCTTTTCCGTTCTCCAATTATTAAAGATCCGATTATGACTTTTACT
>JBBQSI010000209.1:0-6352 GCA_038213975.1 Chitinophagales bacterium | reverse complement strand
GACCCTTCACCGGAGCTGACCAACCTATTAAGGGAAGAGAAGACGCCAACAACCGTGATTTTTTCCAAAGGAAAAAACATTTCAAAAAAGTTGCTGGCAGCAGATGGTTCCATTGCCATCAGGATCCCATGCGATGAGTTTTGCCAACAATTACTTGCAAAAGCTGGAGTACCGGTCGTTTCCACTTCCGCAAATCTTTCCGGAGAAATAGCTGACGGATCGTTTTCCGGTATCCCGGCAGATCTGCGTAATGGCGTAGACTATATTGTAAAGTACAGGCAAGAAGAAAAGAATACTGCCCCGGCTTCAAAAATTGCCAGGTTATCTCACGATGGACAGCTTGAATATCTCCGGTGATCAAAGCCCGAAACCGGCACCAACCTGCACCGCCGTTGTTTTCCAGGTATCGGAGCTGCTTAGATTATTTATATTAGTGGTACCGCTTACAAACCGGCCATAGATTCTCAGCCGGAGCAGGTGCAACTCAACGCCGCCCACGAGCGAAAAATTCCCGGATTTGAAAGCATCTTCTCCATTTTGTAAAAGGTCCTTATCCTGGTTCAATAAAATCCCGAATTGTGGCCCGGCCTGGAGTGTAAGCACTTTGCTCACGTTATAATTCAGCAAAACTGGTATGCTCAGGTATTGCAACCGAATGTTATCGATGTGATTAAAATTATAGACATCGCTGAAGCCATGGGCGGTATCAAGATTCACTTCATTGAAAAGCACTTCCGGCTGTATGGCAAACCGGTTGCCACCCACAGTTGCATAAGCGCCCAAGTGATAGCCAAACGTGAATTCATCTTTCCACGATTTACCATTTACTTTATTCAGGTTGGCACCGCCTTTAATACCCAAGGAAAATCTTTGGGCTTCTGCGGAATAATTAAAAAAGAGTAGCGCGGCGAAAATGGTTAAAAGGATTTTCATGTGAAAAGGGAGTTGGTGATTAATGTTGCAATGTAAAACTCAAAAAGTTATACCTATATTAAAATTATACACCTGTGAAAAGCGCTCGCTGTCCTCACCGTGCAGGTAATAATCGAGGTACAGATCCGGCTCAAAATACATCTTGCCGATCATGTAATTCAGGTTCAGATCAAGCCCGACAGACTGGAACTCAAACTTGCCCGGGACATCGGCGGTAGTCTGGTAGCGACTCACCCGCTTGAGTTTTTTCTTTGTGATGTTCCGGTACAACTCACCGGTGCTGTTGTAATCGACGATAAAGTTATTTTGACCAAAGTAGGCACCCACTTGCGGCGTAAACCTCAGACCGTCTTTTTTAGAAAAGATGCCAGCTTTCACAAAATCATGCTCCACGCAGGCGGCCAGTGAGAAAGCTTTAATTTTTGTGATTGCCGTGTCATTGTAACGCAGTATAATCAACCTGTTTCTTTCCAGGTAAGATGTATCCACCGTCACCGCCTCTTTATATTCACCGCGGGCGTAACTGGCAATGATCCGGGGAGAAAGCCAACTCTTTTTGTAGCCGACGCTGGCAACGAACTCATCGCTCAATAGCGACACAGATGAATTGAATTCAGACTCTCTGAAATAATGTGCGTACGAGGCCATGGCATCGAAAGTATTGCCGGTGCTGTAAGCATACGATGGTGACAAAGCATACTGATACACTTCATTATTGCCTTTTATTTTGGCCGCATAGGCTTTGGCAGTTATCCCAAAGCCGCTCTTATGATAATATCCGGCGGAGGGTGTTAGCAAAAGCTGCCGGGATTTTTCGAGTGTCTGTACACTTTTGTTGGCATTGGTATATGGCATCGTACCCACGCCGAGGCTTATCCTTACGAGAGATTTTGGGTTACCAATTTCATTGAGCATTTTGAAAAATGCATCGTGCTTTATCAGTGAGTCCAGTATCTTTTGATCCTCAGGAGAAATTTGCGCTGTAACGGAAAGCTGGATGTATAGAATGGCACCCAGGCAACTCAAGCATCGTAACAAACTGTGTTTCAAATTCATATTAATGATAGTCAACTCCAGAGCCAAAAGGAGGTTGGGTTAGCGGTAACGCCGTTATCAACGTAAATATAGAGAATTTTGCTTCGCCCGCCCCGTGCTGCAATGCTCTCCGTTCTAAAGCATACCTTTGCGCCTCATTTTAAAAAATTCAACAATGGACGGCTTCAAGAGCCTTGGCTTAAACGAAAATCTTATTAAGGCCATTGCAGGCTTAGGATTTGAAGAGCCAACACCAATTCAACAAAAGGCGATACCCATCTTACTTTCAGGCATTACCGATTTTGTCGGCCTGGCCCAAACGGGTACGGGTAAAACAGCGGCCTTCGGCTTGCCACTTTTACAACTGATAGATGAACATGAAAGATATCCACAGGCGCTGATCGTATGTCCCACGCGGGAGCTTTGCATGCAGATCACTAATGATCTCATGCAGTTCAAAAAATTCAGCGGACACATTTCGGTAGAGGCAATATATGGCGGCGCATCAATCACCATGCAAATAAGGGAACTAAAGAAAGGCGTACAAATAGTAGTGGCAACGCCGGGAAGGCTAATCGACATGATCGAGCGGAAAGTGATCGACCTGCAGAAGGTGAAATATGTAGTGCTGGATGAAGCGGATGAAATGCTGAACATGGGCTTCAGGGACGACATTGACTTCGTATTAAAAAATACAGTGAACCGCGAGAGCATGTGGCTATTTAGTGCAACGATGCCGGCAGAAGTAAGGGGCATCTCCAAGCGCTACATGGATAATCCGCAGGAGATCACGGTAGGTAAAAAGAATACGGCGAACGTCAACATCGATCACCAATATTTTGTAACACAGGCGCAGCTCAGGTATGAGACACTAAAGCGCCTCGTTGATTTCAACCCCGGTATTTACGGCATCATTTTTACCCGCACAAAAATTGATGCGCAGAACATTACCGAGCGCATGGTGAAGGCAGGCTACGATATAGAAGCGCTCCATGGCGACCTGACACAGCAACAGCGTGACAAAGTGATGCTGCGCTTCCGGCAAAAAAGTATACAGCTGCTGATCGCCACGGATGTGGCGGCCCGCGGTATAGATGTGGAAGGCATTACACACGTAATAAATTACGAACTGCCCGATGATATTGAGGTGTACACCCACCGCAGTGGAAGAACGGCCCGCGCTGGTAAAAGCGGGATCTGCATTTCCATCTGCCATGTAAGGGAAACATTTAAAATCCGGCAGTTGGAGAAAATGACCAATGCGAAATTTCACAAGCTGGATATCCCTACCGGTAAAGATGTTTGCCGCAAGCAATTCTTTCATTTCATGGATCGCCTGATCACGGCCGATATCACACATGGTGATTACGAAACTTACCTGCCAGACCTGGAGAAAAAATTTGAGGACATCAGCAAAGAAGAAGTGTTGAAAAGAGTGGCGGCACTGGAGTTCAGTCACTTTTTGAAATACTATGAAAATGCCGAAGACCTAAACATCAGGCAGGACTTTCGTGGTAACAGGATCGATGGAAGTGCAGGCAGGGGAAGAGTTGTGGATCCGAGGAGTTCCTTCACCAGCGATAATGGTTATACAAGGTTGTTCATAAACCTCGGTACAAAAGATGGCTTTTATAAAGCCAGCTTCCTGCAATTTATCCTTGACGAGAGCGACCTGACAAAAGATACGTTGGGCAAAATTGACATGCGGGAAATGAATTCATGGGTTGAAGTGGATAAAGCAGTTTCCGCTACGATGATCAAAAGCCTTGACGGCAAAACCTTCCACGGCCGCCAGATCCGCATGAATGAAGCCGACAGCGTACAGCGGCAAGCGCCGGGCAAAGAGAAAAGGAAAAGATCCCCAATGCGGAATTTTAATAAGTAGGGAAGTAACGCCTCTCTGCCAGGTTTGTTGTAAGCGACTGGACGAGCGGGCGACTTATCATTATTGTAGAGCCCTCCCGAAATCGAATTTACATACGCAACGTCTCGTTCCGGAGACATTGCTGAGAAGAAAAGCTATTGCCCCTCTATTCCAGGTTTGGTGTAAGCGATTGGACGAGCGGGCGACTTATCATTAATATAGAGCCCTCCCGAAATTGTGTATACATACGCAACGTCCCCTTCCGGAGTCATTGCTGAGAAAGATAAATTCGCCTCTTCTATTTATATAGAACAGATAGTGTAAGTTTGAAATCGTGCGTAGCAAATAGCTGATTTAAGTTTTTGACGATGAAAAATTTCAACAGATATTTTGAGAATAAAAAAGGCTATGGCCTATTTTTTCTACGCCTGATTGCCGGCTGGCGGCTGATAGCAGGTGTGTGGGCTTTCGTGTTTTTGGTTAACCCGATAAACGAAATGTCTGATTTTTTTGCGTCGTTGCATTTGCCCGCGCCGGTGTTCTCCGCCTATGTTTCTGCGTATGCCGATTTCATTTGTGGCGTTCTGTATATCCTCGGATTATGGGCAAGGCCTGCAGCCATCATCATGATTATAAATTTCACCGTGGCTCTTCTTGCGGCTCATTTGCAGGATTCGGTTATTGGAGCATTTTCTGCCTGGGCTTTGCTTGCTATATCGTTGTGTATTTTATTCGAAGGCGCCGGCAGGTTTTCCTTAGATGAAAAAATGAAAGTACGCTGAAGGCCTCCGAAGAATTGAAATTCCGGGCTACCAGAAAAAAAAAGATTCCGGATGGGAAGTTTAAGAAGTATGGAGGTAGCACCTCTACCAGGGTTGATTGTAAGAGCAGAGACGAGCGGTCGACTTTTCTTTAGTGTTTAGCCTTCCGTAAATTGTATCTACCTACGCAGCGTACAGTTGGGGAGACGTGGCTGAGAAAAATGCAACTTCGCTGGACACACCCAGGCGCTTTGGCCATATGGCGGGGCGACGGATATATTATTCTGCAAATGCGGGATCCTCTATTCGGCTTCAGTTCCATCCAGCGGACGAACAAAGACGAGCAATAGAAGACGAATAAAGATGAGCAATAGAATTAACAATGAACTTTTATCTATAAATTTAGCAACGGTTACGGGCTGACGATTTCAAATACAGCCACATCGCCAGGCCGTACCCCGTGCGTCAGCTTAACTAAAACAGTATGGCTTATATTAAAACAGGAGTAAACCAACCAGGAATTGTTGAATTGTTGTTCTATAAGGGATCGACTGGAAAAGCATTGTCAAATTTAGCACACACCTTACTTCATGGTCCATCTGGACTAACACCAGGTGAGAGGGAATTAATAGCTTCCTATGTTTCAAATTTAAATGATTGTGAATTTTGCTATCAATCCCATTCAGCCTCAGCAAGTGCGCATTTAGGTGATAATGGTAAAACGGTAAGTTGCGTAATGACCGACATAGAGAGTTCAACTGTATCAGAAAAGTTGACCGCGCTGTTAAAAATTGCCGGGAAGGTTCAACAAGGTGGAAAAGCAGTATCAGAACAGGATATTGAAGCGGCAAAAGAAAGAGGAGCTACGGATGAAGACATACATGATACCGTTTTGATTGCTGCAGCATTTTGCATGTATAACAGATATGTTGACGGGTTAGGAACAACCCCCGCGGCTCCTGATGAGTATCCTGACATGGGTAAAAGACTTGCAAAAAAAGGATACAAATACCCCCCGCTTTTTTTAAGACCGTTGATTGTGAAAATGATGAATAAAAAAAGAAAAAAGACTAATGCCAACAATGCCTAAAAAAAATGAGTAAAATTGTACTTTTCGAAAGGTTCGTTCACATGGCGAGTTTAATCACAATGGGCAAATAGCCCACCGAAATGCTCAACGCATTTTAGCCGAAACCGTTGGCAGTAATTGAGGACAGACTATGAACTATATTTAGGCGGAGAAAATGTTTCAACTGAAGGAACGGTTGAGTTGTAAAATATGAGAACTGTGGATATGAATCAATTGCGCTACAACTCTTTGCCGATACAGACATGGTTTATCAAGGAATCATCGGACATGGAAGTTGAAGAAAAAAGGAATTAATATTAACGCATCTGACGAGAGACGAATATAATTCTTACGGGCAATTGACGGGAAAGGAACTATCAGAACCTTTAAATAAAATATTTAACAGGTACGACCTCGAATACTTTAGGAGCAAACATTTCATTAAAGCTGACGGAGAAAAAGTATGGGCTGGAATTTGTCCAGGGGGTGACAGTATTTCAACCTAAGAAATCATGCAGGTCTATTAGACAACGATATTTATTTTGTGGAAACCACAAGAGACTGCTCCCGGTGAAAAAGCCCGGGAAATATTTTTTCACTCAGAGATGTTTAATGGTTTTCGTTTGGGGATTTTTAAATTTGGTTGTTCGTTGATTTTTCTTTCTTTTTTGAAAGGGCAAGGGCGGTATC
>JBBQSI010000208.1:0-6358 GCA_038213975.1 Chitinophagales bacterium | reverse complement strand
AACGTCATCCGGCATTTATTATGCATTGTTTGAAAATGATATCGGTTGCCAGGTCACTTCGGACTCTTTGAAAATTATTATCGATACGGCGTCGCAGGGCATAACGTACGACTTGAAATATGCCATTGAGAATAAGCCATTGAACCTGGATGCCAGGGAAATTGCCGATAGTGTTTTCTGGAACCCGGGCAACCAGCTAAACACAACGACAATTTTTCATCCAACATTCCTGGGAACGGCGGACCAACTGTACATCATCCTGCTGAAGTCGGCAGCAGGCTGCGTCACTGTCGATACGCAGTTGGTTAGGACAGTGAAGGCGGTAGAGATCTATGTCCCCACGGCATTTACGCCCAATAGTGATGGGCTGAACGATCTGCTGCGCCCGAAGCTACGGGGCATAGCCAGGTTGTATTATTTCAAAATTTATGACCGTACCGGAAGGATGATTTATGAAACTAATATGCCTGAGCTGGGATGGGATGGCACGTTCAAAGGTGAACCGCTTTCATCGCAGGCAGTCGTATGGATACTCAGTTGTGTTGGATTAGACCAGGAAAAATACCTGCGAAAGGGTACGAGTGTGTTGCTGAGATAGTAGGACTTAGACACCTCATTCTATGTAGATCTGTTTCAAAAAAATGGACGTCAATTCCAGATATGTAAATTTTTACAAAAATGGATTTTGATGATTCCAAGGCATATAGAGGAAGATGCGAAGTATGCGCTGACGCAGTTCCGGGCTTTGTGTCTAACAGGCCCCCGGCAAAGCGGTAAAACAACACTTAGCAAAAAACTGCTCGCAAATAAGCCATCTATTAATTTTGAAAACCCGGCTGTGCAAAATTAGGCCGGGCAAAATCCTCAAACATTTCTATCAAGGTATCGCGGCGGTGCCGTCTTTGATGAGGTGCAAAGGGTTCCACATATTTTTAGGTACCTGCAGGAAATCCTTGACAACAATAAATCCCGGGGACAGTATCTTCTAATAGGATCAAATAATTTTTTGTTGCAGGAGCAATATCTCAATCCCTGGCAGGCCGAGCCGGCTACTTTTCCCTCCTTCCTTTAAGCTACGCAGAGCTTGCAAATGCAAATCTTGATAAACAAAATTTGCAGTATCATATATTCACGGGAGGCTATCCCGAAATATGGGATGAAAATTTGGATCCGGGGATTTGGATGAAGAGCTATGTCCAAACTTATGTACAGAGAGACGTGAGGCTTCTGAGAAACATTTCCAATCTTGGCATTTTCACACGATTCCTTTCCCTTTGCGCAACTCATGCGGGCCAGATACTGAACAGAAATGAACTTGCTCAGCAAACGGGTGTAGATACTAAAACGATCCTGGCCTGGCTCGGGCTACTGGAAAACAGTTATATAATTTTTCTGCTTCAGCCTTGGTATAATAATATGAATAAGCGTATTATAAAGAGTCCCAAACTTTATTTTTACGATACCGCATTGCTCTGTAACCTGCTTGGAATAAACGCGGTGAAGGGTGTGCAAAAGCACAACGCATACGGTGCCTTAATGGAAAATTGGGTGATCGCAGAAATCAAAAAAAATCGTTTTAACGCTGGTCAAAGTGATGACCTGTATTATTTCAGAGATAATGTAGGCAATGAAGTGGATTTGATAAGTGAAAAGAATGGAGAGTCATTAGCCGTAGAAATTAAAGCCTCGGCAAAATTCAGTACCGGAATGCTTGGCGGGTTGAATTTTTGTTAGAAGAATCAGGCGCTCAGTCACTCTGTCCTTTTGCATGGTGGAGAAGTAAACAAATGGTATAATGAGAAAATCGGGATAGTGCCCTGGACTGAAGTTGCAAACCTTTAAACTTAAGAAAGGTTCTATGAAGTACAGAACAAAAATATCGGTAGAAAGAGATCACTTTTACTCAACTGCTTTTTTTTGAAGAAGAGCGTGCCATGCATCGGATTATTTTTTCTCAAACAGCAACACTCCCGCATTGTTTCTTGCTACAACCAACTGTGTAGAATTTCCAGACCTAAAAATTGCCGCATCCCTCACTTCGCCATCTACCACAATGCCGGCAACTTGAGGCTGCAAATAGCTGAAGTTATGGTCTCCCTTTCCTTTTAAAAACACTCCTTTGCTTGCATTGTGTCGCCCGGCCTGGGGCTTCAACGCATAGAAATTTCCACCGAGCCAAATATCAGGAATATTATCTCCGTCCATATCCCCTGCAGCAATACCAAATACCGGCGCGAACTGCGCTTCAATTGGTAACTCTTTCAACTCAAAATTGCCGTTGTTGTTCCACAACACACTTGTCTTTAAAGTATTTGCAGAATAGGCAATTGACTTTTGCCTTACAGCATCTGTGAATAATGTGTTGTAAGTTTTGTTTCCATATTCTAAATACTTGAGAATCTCTTTTCGCATGCCCGGCATCTGCGAAGTAAGTTCTGGTTTGGTAGGAAAAGGATAAGCAAGTGTGTCAAGTGGCGGATACCAGTTAATGATAAATTCGCTTTTCCCGTTGTTGTCGAAATCGTTCACGAACATCGTCAGCGGCCGCTCGTTGCTGGCTTTGAATTTTGAGTTTAATCCCCAATTGCCAAGCACGAAATCAATGTCACCATCCTGGTCAAGATCGGCTGGCTCTACGCGGGTCCACCAACCATTACTATTGGGCAACAAATTTACGTTGTCAAATTTGCCATTGTCATTCCTGAAAATGTGTACACCCATCCAGTCTCCTACCACTACCAGGTCGTTATCGCCATCGCCGTCAACATCGCTCCAACTTGCGTCTGTCACCATTCCAATACTAGCAAGCGCAGGCGGTGATACATCCACCCACGAACCATTTTCATTCGCGAGCAGGTAAGAATGTGGAGGCAGTCCATAATTCCCAGGCACGTTCCTCGCTCCAAGAAAAATGTCTACGTCGCCGTCTTTGTCAAAATCATCAGCCTCGAGCGTAGAAAAATTTCCGATCACCGGGGGAATGGCTGAAGGATCGCCCGTAAAATTTCCTTTGCCATCATTCCTGTAAAGGCGGACTAAAAAATTATTCTTTGGCATTTCAATCTCGTTCCCGCCGGAGCCGATCATCAAATCCAGGTCACCGTCGCCATCAAAATCAAACAAGCTACCGCAGGTACTTTCAAAGCCTACATCTTTGTCAAAGGCATTGTTTTTTTTGAAATGAAAACTTCCATCTTTCTCCTGCAAGAATAATTTGTCTGCATCCCCGGAAGCGCCGGGTAATACAAAGTCCTTAAATCCATCTCCGTTCACATCGCCCGTTACAAGCCTTGGCCCTTCAGTGGAGAGCAGCCTGAACAATAAAATTTCATCATTGAAATCATTATAGCGGTCTTCATGATGAACTGCAGCCGGATCCATCTTTTGCTGCCCAGATACAAACAGGCTATTAGCATCGATGCGCGAAGGTTTCACGGGCTGGGTTGCTTCGCTCTCTTTCAGCGTTAGGGTTTGATCAACTTTTATATTCAACAACGTTTGCTCTTTACCGTTAGGCCAGCTCACTTTGAGTGTGTCAATCATTTCTTCAGCACCAAGACCGAAGATCACCAAAGGCTCAATACTGCTTTGGAAGCCCCTGGTATTAAAATTCTGAAGCACTCCTTTCTTTAGCCTGGTTACAATATTTACGGCTGCGCCTATCCCAAATTTATTTCGATCACTGCCCTGGAACCGCACCTTCAGGAAATGATGATCATCTTTCGGAACAGTTTGATTTTTGTAGAGAAAGCAGGGAGCATTTATGTTGTTGACTACGAGATCCATGTCGCCATCATTGTCCAGGTCGCCATAGGCTGCGCCATTACTATAAGAATCTTGCGAGAGTCCCAGGGCGGGAGCGAAATTCTTAAAAGAAAGATTGCCCATGTTCAAAAAAGCATAGTTCTGCAACGGACGTGTCGGAATCTCTGAAATAAACTTTAGATAGTCAAGTTTCCCCTGCGCATTGGTATTAAGGTTCCGCTGCTGATTGGCATAAAACTCCAGGAAGTCCATGGACATTATATCCTTAAGCACACCGTTGCTCACGAAAATATCTTTGTTGCCATCATTTTGAAAATCGAAAATCAAAGCACCCCAACTCCAGTCGGTTGCATCCACCCCCGAAAGCTGCGCTATCTCGGCGAAGCCTGCATGCCCATCATTTAATTGCAAACAATTCTGCGTAATCTGGTAATGATAATTTGCCCGGTACTTCATATCCTCCAGGTGATACGGATCAAAAGCCATCGTAGTCTTCAGCCTGAAATTATCACCGGGAAGCATGTCCGTCGTGAATATCTCCGGCGATCCATCATTATTGATGTCGGCAATATCCGCGCCCATACTGGAGGTGGAGCAATAGTTGATCCTTGAAGGAAGTTCTTCTGAAAATTTTCCATTGCCCTTATTGATATAGAGGTAATCGCGTTCCCAAAAATCGTTGCTGACATAAATATCAGGCAGATTATCACCATTCAAATCTGAGACAGCCACCCCTAAACCGAAAGCAATGTCGCTGCCATAGATACCCGCTTCACTGGTAACATCGGTAAATGTATTGCCGTCATTGCGCATCAACCGATGGCCACCCGGCGATGGCTGCTCCCGCATTTTCCGGTACAGTTCAATCCGTGCGGGGTTCCTGAAACTATTATTCAGTATGTAACAATCAAGGTCGCCGTCCCCGTCATAGTCAAAAAAGGCAGCATGTGTGGAATACCCTTCGTTGTCCAGGTTGTATTCCTTTGCTTTTTCTGTGAATGTGAGGTTGCCGTTGTTTATGAAAAGCTGGTTCTTCTTGTAATTTCCCGCGACATCCCCGGAGTTGCAAACGTAGATATCCAGCAATCCGTCTGCGTTCACGTCAGCCATGGTCACACCCGTACTCCACGACATTGTGCCGACCACACCTGCTTTGTCCGTGATGTCTTCGAAATGAAAATTGCCTTTGTTAAGGTAAAGTTTGTTGGGCTGCTGGTTAGCAGTAAAAAACAAATCGGGCAAAGAATCATTGTTGATATCTGCGATGGCAACACCGCCTCCGTTATAAAAATTCCGGTAAGTAAGAATATTAAAGGAATCCCTGTCTGACACCTTATTTTCGAAATCGACACCCGTCTGTTTTGCCTCCATCAAAGAAAAGATAAGCCCCACTTGTTGCGCCTCGTTTTCGTCCGCATCTTTATGCTCACAGGCAACCATAGACGAAACTGCCAGGATGGTTATCGCCACATTTCGAAAACAAAAAAGAATCTTATTCAAAATATAATTATTAAGCAGAGCCGATCAATCCTACTTTGAAACAGCATGATGATCTTTTCCAAAAATGCCATCACCCCACGCCCCCATGTAGTTTCCCCAAAGCACAGGATTTTTCATTTTCACAGGCATGGAAACCCGCTTGATCCGCATACCCAGAAAGGAAACAAGATCTGCATAATGAAAATACTGACAATATACCAGGTCGAGAGAATCATCGTGATCCAGGTCGCCTAACCAGGGCGTGGTAAAAATATTTTTGAATCCGGCTACCTGGTCAAGCGTTGTGATCTTGTTTTCTGCAAAGTCAATGGCCAGCAGCCTGTTTTCAATATCCTTCGGCTGCTGTGCGGCATAGCCATTTTTACAATCAAAATTGTTGATGCTGATGATTGCTTCATCCCGGCCATCACCGTTCAGATCGTAGATCGCCGGAGATGAGAAACCAGTACAACCGATGGAATCCATGTAGGCAATGCTGCCATCTTTGCCATCTAACATCACTTCTACAGAACCGGTGCTATTTGGCCATTCACCTTTGCTGATGAAAGTGAAAAAATCAGGTATATCATCTCCGGTAAAATTTCCCGGGGCAAAACTATTGCTGCATTCTGTACCCGGAAAAGTTCTCGTCCAGATGATGTGATTGTCTCTGCCGTCTATCGCCATTGCCTTGCTGCCATGCGTAATTGTAATGATGTCTGCATAGCCATCTTTATTAATATCCGCAAGCGTCGGCGGTGCTATAAAGCCATGCCCGGTATCGGAGGCCAGCACCCTTGCCGCTGCAAGCTGACCGCCCCTGAATTGAGACAAAGTTGTGAGGTACAGCTTGCCATCGATCGTTTCTCCACCCGTACCGAAAAGAATATATTTTTCTATGCTGCCAGGTTGCGTAAAGCAAATGGGCGTCATATAACTTTCCTTGCTATCCGGCATTGTGTCTGAGGAGATGATATCTCCTGACTTTGAATCAACGATCATCAAAACTGCGGGGTACCGGTCAACCGTGGTATTTGGTTTAGCCAATGGATTGCCACCATTGAGCGTCAGTAAATCATTAAAACCGTCACCATTTTGATCGGGAATGAGTATG
>JBBQSI010000207.1:0-6406 GCA_038213975.1 Chitinophagales bacterium | reverse complement strand
AAAATACCAAATTGCGTGTTCGTCAAATATGGCATTGCGGTGTCATAGTTGCCCGGGATTACATGATGCAGCAGTATTGTTCCCTTCCCTCTTACAAATACTTTGACGAGTTGAAAATCATAACCCAATCCGAGATTGTATTCAAACCCAAAAATGAATTTATTGTCCTTGATTTTCCCCCGCGATGCGTCGCTGCTAAAATCGATTGCACCAAACCGGTAGATACCTGCGAGCCCCGCTCCAAGGTCCAGCGAAAGGTTGTCAACATTTTCCAGGTTTCCCAACACGTTAAAGTAAAAAGATCCGGAAAAATGGATGACATCATATTTCTTTTGAAACTTAGTGTAGTAGCCGGAACTCCCATTATCACTCGTTTCATGTACGGAATCCATTGGATATTTTTTTGAAAAATAATCCACTGAAAATGATAAGTGATCTGCTATCTCGGTGGCTACCCCGAATCCATTGACTCGCAATGGGACGGCGGGAAAATGATTGGTAGTGAAGTACGGTCCGACTCTAAATTGTCCGGCGGTGGACGAGCAGATACCGGCACAAATACCAATTAATAACAGCAGTTTCTTCATAAAGTAACAAGTCAAATCAAATGAACTATGATAATAAGAGCCTGATAAACGTCAATAAAGACAAGACCAAAATAAAAATAATTGGAAAATATAGGTCTGGCTCAAGGGATCGAGCAATGGTGTCTTTATTAGTATTGGTGCCGCAAATATAAAATACGGGCTTTATAAAAAACCATACCGGCTATAATTTATGCTAAAAGTTGCTTTATATTTTAAAGTAAGTGACTGCCGGGATGAATTTCTGCAAGGAAAATCTAAGTCTCTTACCTAACCTGGACTAGCCAAAACCAAAAAGGAATTTACCACCAAGGCGCGAAGAACACAGAGACAACCATTTTTTCCTCGAAAAAATCCTTAGGGTCTTTCTGTCTTCATGGTAAAAAACAAACCCTCGAAGGTGAAGTTGAAATTTTTTTTTGCAGCCTGAGAGCCTTTACTGTCTTTGATTCCAGAAGGTATGTGAAATATCCTACCAAAAAATGCTGAGATATTTAAGAGTTAGATAAAGACCTTCAATCCAACTTTTTTATTAAAATATTCCGAAAGGCTATCCCCTGCCCTTCCGCCTGTAATGCAATGTAGCCCTGCTTCAGTGGCTTGCCATCTATTTTTATCGACGAATCAAATCCATGGGCATTTTCCCCACCGATCTGCGGTTTGCTGTAGGTGAGCACGGTATCGCCGTTTACAAGATGGTGCACAAGCGAATCGCCGTACACGATCAACTCACCGCTCACCCATTCATTCCAGGGATATGTTTTGGAAGAAGAAGAAATACAGTGACGCAGATCCTTTACCCCATTGTATACCACCTCCGTTCCGGGTGAACACATGTTACCCGTCGGGCGGGGATTCCCATCACCAGCGTCGGCGAGTATCTGCCATTCCACAGAGATGGGCCAATCCTGCTCTTTCAAAATTGTATGAGGGGCCTGTGAATGAAACATAACGCCGCTGTTGCGATAGGTGTAATCCGGCGCATCCTTCATCCACTCATCTGTAAGGCGATATTCAAATTTCAGGTGAAAAGAACTGAACGGAGTTTTATAAAAAAGATGACCGAACCGTTGCTTAAACTCCGCGTATTCATCATAGCTCACGAGTATCGTGTTGTCCTTTACCCGGAAAGTATGCGCATAATTATCACCTGTTTCAAAGTGATAGATCTTAGGTATCCAGCCATCCAGGTTCCGGCCATTGAAAAGTGATTGCCATTCCCCGGTGTCGCCGATTTTTTTTGATGAATGACAACCTGAAAAAAGTATCAGCACAAATGGAAGGCTCAGTAGCATTTGGCGGCACGACATTGTTGTTGAAATTTTGATGAACGAGCGTCAAATCTAAACAACTTTGTCCGGCGATTATTTAAAAGGTATTTCTCAATGCAAAGACTAAAGTGCAGGCAAATAAAAAAGCCGGGCAAATAAAAAAAGGGCAGCACATGGCTACCCTTTTTACTATTTGTTCATGTTTTGTTATGCAAAAAATGGTGCTACAATAGCCAAAACCTGATCTTTTGTCAGCGGCTCATCAAATGCTTCACTGGCCTCTTCCGCAGCAATAGCGAAACCATTAATGTTTACGATGTTCACTCCTGCCTGCGTGGTAAGTTCTTCACCGGCATAGCTGGCATCCACCGCGGGTGTTGCAATACCACTCTGGCTGAGCGTAATCCATGGCTGCAGTAAAACGCCTGCTGGCACCAGGAGGTCTGCCCGCCTGCGCATTTCCCTTAAATGTGCCGCATGCCTGGCTTCCACGGACTGGATCCGTAATGCAGCATTTAATATTTCGTCGCTGGAAGCTACATTTCCCGCCTGGCCCTTATAAGCACGCACGCCGGTGTCTTCAAAGGTCTGGGCAACGGCGAGCAAAACGCCGTAGTTTGTAAACACTGTTGGGAAAGTGCCATGCGCTGTATAATCGAAGGAAGACGAAGTGAAAGTGACTGGTGTCCCTCCTAAAGAGTTTATTACTGTTGTAAGAAACGAAACGTGAGCAGCCTCGTGATCGCGAATGGTGATCAGTGCCTCAGTCGCAGCGCCAGCAGGGATGATCCCTGAATCCACTGCCTCGATGTAAAAATACCATTCAAGGTATTCCAGCGTAAGGGCGAAATTCAGCACGTCAGTAATTGCGCTAGTGGGACTGCCATAAGCTTTCTTTAGCATGCCGCCTACCGCAATGGGCAAACTTGCGAGTGAAACTTTCCCGGAGAAGTTGAGCAAATTTTTCATAGCCTTTCTCCTGGTGTCCAGTCTTTTATACACCTCGGTGTCCTGCGTTTCTATGTCGTTTAAAATATTTGAGAAGTTCATTTTAATGAGTTTTAAGAAGTGGGTAAATTATTTGAAATGATTTTGGTGTCTATAAACCCGCCCGCTATAGAAAGTACTTCTGACGGCTTCCGGCTTACATCTAAAGCATTCGCATCTACGTTGTCGGCAAAACTGCCGTAGTCAAGCAAATCCCTGATGGCCGCTGCATGCCGTGCCTCTACTGAAACTATTTTACCAGCTAGCAGCAGGTAGTTTAGATTTTCCAGTAACTCACCTGCACCATTATACGCAGATACGCCGAGGTCTTCAAAAGCCCTTGCCGTGCCAAGCACACTCGCCCTGCTTGCAAAATCGATATTCGAGAAATTTACAATAAGGCCACCTATGCGCTTGTTGCCCAAGACATTTTTGAAAAACTCCCTGTGAGCAATTTCATGATCACGGATGTCTTTCAGGTACTCCATCTCTTTTGATGAGATACCTCCATAAGGTGTACTTATAACCTGCGTGTAAAAGGCTGCTTCCAGTTGCTCCAGTGCATAAGCGTAGTTGAGAATGCCAATGTCTCCGCTGCCAAGATTTACAACCGGTTTTGGCTTGTCATGGCCGCTACCAACGTTAGCCGTACCGTTTTGATCATTGATCCCGTCATAGGAATCGCTGATATCTTTTTTGCACGAAGCAAAAACTAAGGCTGCTGCGGAAATCCCCGCATAGTTCAGAAAGTTTCGGCGGGATACGGAAGACCGGACCGCCTTGTCTGTCTCTACTTCATAGATAGGGACTTTTTCAATTTGTTGCATAACATGTTTTTAATAGTTAATAAATTAAATGGTGTTGCAGGAAGAACTTCATGCTCAGCGCATAAAAAGAACTATCCCGAAACGAGACCGTCAATAAACAAAACTTTGGGGCTAAAGTGGTTGGAATAAAATAGGATCGGATCACCGGAAAAATTCTATGTCAATCGTATTCGTTTCCGGTCGTACTAGTAATAACAAAAGACATACCAATAATTTATAAAATTTTTTATTACCTGAAAGCTTTGCATCCAATAGGGGGAACTTCTTTTTGTCGTGGCTTGTTTCTATGCAAGAAAAATGAGCTATGGGAAAAATAATGGACATACCCCGTAATTGGGGGATATACAACACGTTACTATAAAATTATATAGCTGTTTTGTTAGCCATTTGGTCAGACTGTTGTAGACCAGGCAAGTCTTGGTGATTATACTGCGATGAACATGCAAAAGTTCAAGCCACAATTTTCTGTTTCACCCACAGATTACTTCCTAAACTTTAACCCGGCTCATGTACTATCAAACTAACTTACATAAAACATAAAATGCCCCTGCTTCCTGGGTCATTCTAAAGAGTGCCTTCAATGCATCTTAGCATGTCGTAAATTGAAATTGTCAAAATAACACGAGACTTGCTGAGGGTCGGGAAAAAAGAAAAGTTTTAACTTGAAAGAAAACAACTCATGTCATTGTTTAAAAAAAAGGAACCAAAAACAGTCGAGGTAAAAGGACACCCCTTGACTTGCCCGGTTTGTGGAAACAAATATTTTCAAGTAAGAAAGGTGCTGCTCAACAGGCCGATCACTACTTTATTTAAGCTGGATTGGACGGACAGGTCAGCCACCTGTTTTGTCTGCTCAAACTGCACGCACATTTCCTGGTTTTTGGGATAGCGGGCATTCCCTCACAGTAACCTTTGAGATATTTCACCAACTTCGAGAGACCTGAGCCTTAAGAAACATTTATTACCGTAGATTTTCTGCTATCGAACTTGATTTTGTGAGTTATTCTGAAGTGCAAAATCTCAGGTTTATTGAAACCTCTCTGGTGGTAGCATCGTTTACACAGCAAGCGTACTCCCGGGAGTTTCACGAAATTATTGGGATCGCCGGAACAACCGGTGCCTTCACAGAAAGTTATAGGGTATCCTACCGGGGCAGTTTGGCTCTGCGTTTGGGATTAATAATGGTTCAGGTTCGTACTCAAGGTTCAATCCGGCATACTTTAATATATTTCATTGAGTTTTGGGCAGAACAAAACCTTCAAGACAATTGATGATAACAATATGAAAAATTTTGACATAAAAGGGTTTTGGCAAGTGCTAAAGGACGCGGGAAGAGGTTTCTCAAAACACCACGTGCTGAAGTTAAGCGCTTCGCTGGCCTATTATAGTATTTTTTCCATTGGTCCAATGATGATCGTAGTCATTTTTTTCGCAGACCCGTTTTGGGCACGGGCTGCTATCAATGGTACCATATACCACCAGCTATCCGGACTTTTGGGTGAAAAAGCTGCCCTGCAGATACAGGAAATAATCAGGAACGCCGGTATTACGGGAAACAACTTTACAGCCGTTCTTGGTTTTGGTGCTTTATTAATTGCTGCCACTACGATGTTTTCTGAAATGCAGAGCTCGATCAATTTGATCTGGAACCTTAAAGTGAAAAAAGGCAGGGCATGGTTGCGTATGTTGCGTAACAGGCTCCTCTCCTTTTCAATTACGGCCAGCCTGGGATTTTTATTGCTTGTGTCGCTCTCTGTCAGCAGTATCCTGGATGGGCTGATGAATAAATTGGAAGAAGTTTTTCCTGAAATTGGCTTCGCATTTATTTATGTGTCCAACATGTTGGTGACGCTGCTGGTCGTTGGCCTTCTCTTCGCTATCATTTTCAAAGTGTTGCCGGATGCAGTAATACGCTGGCGCGACGTGATTGTCGGTGCGCTGTTTACCGCTGTCTTGTTTATGATTGGTAAATTTTGCATCAGCATGTACATTAGCTACAGCAGCGTCGGTAGTTCCTACGGCTCGGCCGGCTCATTCATCATTCTGTTGCTTTGGGTTTATTATTCATCTGTCATCCTTTATTTTGGTGCAGAATTTACCAAGGCTTATGCTTTGAAATATGGCTCACTGATTAAGCCAGATGATTATGCCGTCACCGTTCAGCGGGTGGAGATTGAAAGGGAAAAAAGCAGTGTACAAGAGAACGAAAAGGATACAGTGGAGAAGGAAAAAGAACTGCAGGAAACTTAACCAGCGCCGATACAATCCTAAGACAGGAGCTTTTAAAGACGAAATTGTGGACAGTTTTGCACTGAGACAGTTATGCGGACGTTGGCGCAGCCCGAAAAGATGGAAGAGGCGAGCTTTACCAGTTTTCGCACCAGGTGTAGGTAGCCTTTTTGTTGGTCTATCCGCGGCAACAAATAAAATATTTAACTATAATTCATTATCGCTGTAACGTTTTTACGACTATCTTTTTCCCGGAATTACTTGCAACGTTGATACGAGAACACCAGCACCTTTTATGTTATCCACTTCCAGGCGCCATTTTGTAAAGCATATTGTTGGATCAGGCCTCGCCTCCTTCCTGGGCCCGCGGCTGTTTGGCAGCAGTATAGCGAGACAGCTCCAAGCGCCACCGGCCTGGCAGCAACTTGTTGAAACCGCCCGCTGGTGCCCTACAGTGCATAACTTACAGCCGCACCAGGTGAAGATCATCTCTTCATCCCAGGCAGAT
>JBBQSI010000206.1:0-6417 GCA_038213975.1 Chitinophagales bacterium | reverse complement strand
GGCTTAATGTTTTATAAAGATTCTACTTTGAATATTACGCCCGACGTGATCGATGGGCTGAATGCAGAATATGTTTCAAAGAAATAGGACCTACTGCCGAATCTGAATTTATTTCTATCTTCAACGGCGTTTCTAAATAACGGTTTTCATGACTGAGCACGCCGCTTCGTTTAAGCCCTCCCTCAGACTGTTTGATGCAACAATGATTGTTGCAGGTTCCATGATTGGTTCCGGCATATTTATCGTAAGCGGTGATATCACCCGAAATGTGGGCAGTGCCGGTTGGTTGATTGCAATTTGGGTGATCACTGGATTTATGACGCTCACGGCTGCACTTAGCTATGGCGAATTGAGTGCAATGTTTCCGAAAGCGGGTGGCCAGTATGTTTATTTGAAAGAAGCTTACAATCCCCTGGTGGGCTTCGTGTATGGCTGGAGCTTTTTCTCAGTCATCCAAACGGGCACAATTGCCGCGGTTGCTGTCGCCTTTGCAAAATTTGCAGGTTATTTCTTTCCAATACTTGATTGGGACGAAAGCAATATCATTTTCCAAGCAGGATTTTTTAATCTTTATCCAACGCAGTTGGTTGCTATACTGTTAATTGTGTTTCTTACGTGGAATAATACCCGCGGTGTTGAAGAGGGTAAATGGATTCAGAATATTTTTACCTCTACCAAGATAATTTCACTGATCGCCCTGGTAATTGCCGGGATCATTTTTTTCAAGCCCGACGTATGGCAAGCCAATTGGCAAGGTGCGTTCGATATGAAACACCTTACGCCCGAGGGGGGTGTGGGCGTGGCAGGTGCAGCCATCCTTGGTGCTGTCGCAGCGAGTATGGTCGGCTCCATTTTCAGCAGCGATGCCTGGAACAACATCACATTTATCGCTGCAGAAATAAAAAACCCCAAACGTGATATCGGCTTGAGTCTTTTCTTTGGAACACTGATCGTTACAATAATATATGTATGTGCCAATCTTACTTATATTTCGGTTTTGTCGCTGAGAGAGCTCGCCTTTGCCCCACAGGACAGGGTAGCAGTGGCAGCAGCTAATTCCATGCTCGGCGGCACCGGGCCTTTTGTCATTGCTATTATGATCATGATATCCACTTTTGGATGTAACAACGGACTAATCCTGGCTGGTGCCAGGGTGTACTACAGCATGGCGATTGACGGATTATTTTTTCGCAAGGCGGCCCTGTTAAATAAAAAAGCGGTTCCTTCCTGGGCGTTGTGGTCTCAATGTGTTGTTGCCTGCTTACTTTGCCTGAGCGGGAAATATGGTGATCTGCTTGACATGATTTCATTTGTAGTAGTAATATTTTATGTTCTCACCATCTTCGGTATTTTCCGTTTGCGGAGAAAGATGCCGGATGCAGAGCGTCCCTATAAAGCATTTGGATACCCGGTGCTTCCAGCGATCTATATTTTGATGGGTCTCACCTTCTGTGTGCTATTAATTATTTATAAGCCCGCATTCACCTGGCCCGGACTGATCATAGCGGGACTCGGAATTCCCATCTATTACTTTGTCCACCGGCAAAAAAATGGAATAAGTAAATGATTCAGTCTTTGGATCATCTGTTTGCGGACATTGCGCGATTAAAAGTCGGAGTGATTGGCGACGTGATGTTGGATACCTATTGGTGGGGAAATGTTGAAAGGATTTCTCCTGAAGCACCTGTGCCGGTAGTAGCACTTTCACGAAAAGAAACTCGCATCGGCGGTGCCGGAAATGTTGCTTTAAATATTGTATCACTCGGTGCGAGCTGTGCTATATTATCCGTTGTCGGCAAGGATATCGAAGGCAAACAATTAAAGAGCTTACTTTCCGAACAGAAGATTGACGTAGAATATCTGCTTGAAAGATCTACACGGACTACTACTAACAAAATAAGAATCATTAGCCGTAACCAGCAAATGCTGCGGCTCGATGCAGAACAGTCATTGGACCTGGATAACGCGGATGAGAAGTTACTATTGGCTCAAATCACTGACTTTATTGAAAAAGAAAAGCCAGATATAATTATCCTTGAAGACTATAACAAGGGTATTTTGACAGAGAAGGTCATAACCGGTACTATTTCTCTGTGTAACAAAAAAAATATTAAGACCACCGTCGATCCGAAGAGAAAGAATTTTTTTGCTTATCAGAATGCAACGCTCTTCAAGCCGAACCTGCACGAAGTACTCACAAGCCTTAACTTACTCCCGGAGGTTATAGATGAAAACTTTCTGTCGCGTGTTCATAAATTGTTGGCCGGGAAACTCGATCACAAAATTTCATTAATCACTCTGTCTGAAAAAGGAATTTTTTATCATGATACAACACAGGGCAAAATAATTCCTTCGCACAGGAGAAGTATTGCTGATGTAAGCGGCGCCGGCGACACGGTGATTGCTGTTGCTTCTTTAGTTTATGCAGTATCCGGGGATATACGCTTGAGTGCGGAGATATCCAACATTGCAGGCGGCATCGTTTGCGAAGAAGTGGGTACAGTGGCAATTTCCCGGGAAAAGTTACTCGAGGAAACAAAATCACTGCTTCCCGCTTCCAATTAATTTAAAACACAACTGTTGAAACGCCAAATGAAAAAATTATCAATAGCGATCCATGGGGGAGCAGGCACCATCCTTAAAGAAGACATGACTCCTGATCTGGAACAGGCTTACAGGTTAGCACTTAAGGCTGCCCTGGATGTTGGTTTTGGTGTAATTGAAAACGGCGGTACTGCAGTGAATGCTGTAAAGGCAGCGGTAGTTGTCCTTGAAGACAATCCGTTATTCAATGCCGGCCGGGGTTCAGTTTTTACAAAAAAAGGCCTCCACGAAATGGATGCGGCGATAATGGATGGGTCAACGCTGGAAGCTGGCGCAGTGGCTGGGGTTAGAAATATTCGAAATCCTATTGAGCTTGCAGAAGAAGTGATGTTGCACAGCGGACATGTTTTTCTCAGCGGAAAAGGTGCAAATGACTTTGCGATAAAGCAAGGAATAAAGCTAGAGCCCGATGAATACTTTTATTCTGAATATCGGTATGATCAGTGGCGCGAAATAAGAGACAGCGACCTTTATCAGCTTGATCATAAAAGTGATAAAATGGTAGGACTCATGAAGAACAAACGCATAGGAACTGTCGGTGCAGTAGCATGTGATGCAGAAGGAAATATTGCTGCTGCAACTTCCACCGGCGGAATGACCAATAAACGTTACGGCAGAATTGGAGACAGTCCAATGATCGGATCAGGCACGTATGCCAATAACAAGACATGCGCTATTTCGTGTACGGGTCACGGTGAGATATTTATTAAAGCCGTTGCGGCATATGACGTAAGCTGCCTCATGGAGTATAAAAATATGTCGCTGAAGGAAGCCTGTGAAAAAGTGGTTTTGGAAAAGTTAGTGGAGTTGCGGGGAGAGGGGGGCTTGATTGCCGTAGATGCTGGCGGAAACGTGGCGATGGTATTCAACAGTGCCGGGATGTATAGGGGCATGAAGTCCGAAGATGGTGTCGAAGCCATCGATATTTATTTCGCTACCTAACTGTAATGAGCGTTACTTTTTCGTAGCCTAAGTTTTCAAGGAGCGTCCTCAGGATATTCTTCGATCTTTCACCTGCCACGTCCAGCACATGTTGCTCGATTGCCCGCCGTGCAATTTCTTGTTGCATTTTATTTTTCAGTCCGATTATCTCATTTTCCGACCATTCACCATCTTCAATAAACGTTTCGAAGCCCGAAGGATTAATAATTGTTTGCAATAAACTGGCGGGCGGCAACCTGACCGAAATGGAATCGTCGACAACCCGGATATCATCATTAGTAAGCCTTTCCAAATCTACTCCGGCAATTACTTTACCCCGGCCGATAATCACCAGTTTGTCCATCGCCGGCACCATTACAACACCGATACCTGTTGTTACCAAAGATGGAAAGCCTGCACCTTTTTTGCTTTCTGACATAACAACCTCATCTGAATAAGTAACCGTCATCAACTGGGCCAGTGACTTTATTTCCTTAATGATGACCGGAGTTGCATCAATGGTCACCGCTTTTGCTCGAAAAATACTTTTTAGTGAAGGAAATATGCTCACATTTCTCAGGAGAAGGAAAGCAAGTGCCAGGCAACCGGCAATAATAAACAACCTGGTAATAGTTTTGCTCATCGCAGAAAGGGCTTATTGATATTATCGATGAATTGGATATTTATTTTTTCAAAACCTTGCTGACGCAAAAAGCTGCCAAGAAACAGTGAAGCATTTGTCTCGGCCGTTGTAAGTATTCCTAAAGAATCTGCGCTTTTTTTTATTTGATTTTCCGCCTGCGATGCAAGTGCATTTTTTTCCTGGGAAGAAAATTTTGATCTGAACATTGAAATGTCTTCGTAGGCGGTTCTGATATCTCCTGGTTTGATATCGATTGATATAAGGTGTGCCTTTGGGATAGTGAGTGAAATGTTTTTTTCTTCGATTTCTACATTGTTGGCTGTAATTCCGGAAAGGTCAATTCCGGCAACGAGGGTTGCTTTGCATGTCATCAGGATTTTTCTATCGCCAGCTTTATACCATGTTTTATTATCATTGGCTTTAATAATTTTTGTTACAACATATTTTGAAGTCGCAAGTTCACTCATGTTTTTCAAGCCCAGCACTTCTTTCATTTGTTTTCGGTCTCCCGATGCACAGGAAGAAATTAACAAGGTAGTTCCCATTACTATAATGAGATATTTTCGCATCTTGCAATTTACGAAAGGCATTTCTCAGTTTTTTGCATTCATGTATATACGTTGTTAAATGAAAAAGTTTGCTGTGATCGTGGCGGGTGGCAAAGGCCTGCGTATGAAAAGTTATTTACCAAAGCAGTTCATGCTGCTGCAGAGCAAGCCGCTATTGTATTATACGCTAAGAGCGTTCACATCCGCTTTTGCTGATTTACAAATTATCCTTGTTTTGCCTAAAGAGTTTATGTCCAATGGCGAAGAAATTATCGATGGCTACTTCGATAAATCGCGATTCCAGTTTTGTGTCGGTGGCCGGACGAGATTTCACTCTGTGCAAAATGGTCTGCGACTTATCACCGAGGAATCAATAATCTTCGTTCACGATGCTGTGAGATGCATGGTAAGCCAAGATCTCATCAAGTACTGCTACTCGGAGGCTTTAGAAAAGGGTATGGCCATCCCGGCAATAGATAGCAAAGACAGTTTGCGGATAGTGATGAAGGGGGGTAATAAAATTATCAATCGCCAAAAGGTAAAACTCATTCAAACTCCACAAACATTTCATAGTAAAATCTTATTGCCGGCCTACAATATCGATTACAAAATAAAATTTACTGATGAAGCATCCGTCGTGGAAAGTTATGGCCTCAAAGTGCACCTTGTACAGGGCGATGAGCAAAACATAAAGGTAACAACACCCATGGATCTGCAATTGGCTGAGCAGTTATTGCTTAAATAATTTAAGGGGGTATGGAAGCCGGTTTACTTTCAGCGCTGCGTAGATTTCCTCCTTCCCTCCGAAGTTGCCGTAAAACCAGGCGAGATTCCTAATATCACTCCCTTCGAAATCCAACAGCAAATCATTTCCAGCATGATCTTTTATGAACTGGTCGATCAACAGGTGTGAAGCGCCCATCGTTCTTCCATCCGGATGATTACCTGCAAGAATATAATATGCCCTTCGTTTGGAAAAAAAATATACACAGGAAGAAACCAGTTTTTTATTGGAGTCAAATACACCATAAGTCAACACCGCATTTTTTGTTACAAGCAATTTGTAAAGCGAATAAAAGTTTTCATAGTCACTCTCACGGACAGACGAAAACGCGCCGGTAAATTCTTTGGATAACCCGATCACCTTTTCAACCGGAATCCCTGTCTCAACAGTGCAACCCATTTGCGATGCCCGCTTAATGTTCCGTTGATGACTTTTACCATACCCATGGTAGAGCGTGTCGTATTCCGGATTTAAATCAAGCACATAGTTTCGCCTTTCGTACAGATAATATTTATCACTTTTAAAAAGATTATGCGCATTCAAATAGATATCCCAGTATTTGAATCTTCTGGGTATAGCATCCAGGAACTTATTGAAAATTTCGGTGGTGATGCCCGTTCCGAATATGCCAAGCGAAGCAGTAAAATATGGCTGATACAAATAATAAATTCCGTACTTCCTGTTCCAGGCCAGCGGCATTATAAATTCATAATCATTCAAGACAAGTGCACTCCAGTGCTTACTCATCTTATCAAGGTAATAGCTATACCCGTAAATAAGACTATTTCCGGCTTTATACATGGCTGCATCCCACCTGGCATCATCTACCTGGTGACGTAATAAATATTTGATTTCTAATGCCATTGGCAGCACAAGTGTTAATTGAATACCCTGTTGTAAGTGCGGGCCAGGTTGAT
>JBBQSI010000205.1:0-6444 GCA_038213975.1 Chitinophagales bacterium | reverse complement strand
TAATTGTGCGGGTTACATTTTCAAGTTGATCTTTCTGTTCGATGAGGCTTTTTTCTGCCTGCTTCCGCTCGGTGATATCAACAATAAATGCGATTACGTAAGTTTCCGTTTTTTGTTTAAAGTGGCTCAGGCTCACTTCTACCCGGAATTCTTTTCCATTTGTATGACGCGCAAAAAGATCCCGGCCATGGCCCATGGAACGGTTGGAAGGATTGCCGTGAAATTGATTTCGGTAATTCACATGTTTAGATTGAACGCGATCCGGCAACAGGACTTCAACCTGCCGTCCAATCAGTTCGGCTTCGGTGTATCCAAATAGTTTCAATGCGGCAGGATTTGCGAGAACAATTGCACCATTTTGGTTCGTTAACAGCACTCCTTCTGTGGCGAATTCAAACAAGGCATTCAATTGCTGGCGTTCATTTTTTGCAGAGCGATAAATTTGTTTCACTTTCAGTACCAGGATAGTTGCCAACGCGAGCACAAGGGTAGAAAACAATTCGGCCATCAACATTTCGGTATTCCGCAAATGATTCGACACAATCGTGGTTACCCCAATCAGCAGCAGACCCGTTCCCGCAAAAATCCAGGTAGAAGTATCTTCTTCCAACACGATGGTTACGAAGATTAAGAGGACAAGTCCGCTATTTATGTAAACTATAGAAGGGAAACTTAAACGCAGTATAGCCAATAAAATAAAAATGATTGCAGAAAAAATCAGGATCAGCCTATATCTGGTTCGGTTCATTCGTACTGAATTATTTTTAAAATTAGAACAATATAGCTGAAAAGTTTAAGTCTGCTTATGAGGATAATAAGCTCATAGTGAGCAACCTCATAATAGAATCTGATAGTACTCAACCGCAAGTAATGGTTCGAGCGGTATATTTAAAAAAAAAGTCATGATCGGTGAACTTGTTGAAAAAGAAATGCACACATTATTGAATTCCCAACTTGTTGGCAGAATTGGTTGCCAGGAGTTTGGTATCGTTTATATCGTACCGGTGAGTTATGCATACGATGGAGCAGATGTTTTTGTTCATACCTATGCGGGAATGAAAATCGACATCATGCGAACCAACCCGGATGTTTGTTTCCAGGTGGATGATCTCACTGATATCGGGAACTGGAAAAGTGTAATTGCCTGGGGCAGGTACGAAGAAATTACCGATCCTTTAAAACGTAGTCATGCTATCACTCTCCTAATGGACCGCATATTGCCACTGGTTTCAAGTGCAACGATGCATCTTGGAAGCACCTGGCCTTTTCGCAGCGATGAACCGGAAAAAATTGACGGAATTATATTTAAGATTAGTCTTCAGAAAATGACTGGCAAGTTTGAGCGAAGCAGCAATTCACCGGCCGTTACGGGCTAATGCAGCCAGACGGACAGCTTTTATAAATAGAAGGCGAGGCTGAAAACAATGTAGTATATTAGTTGTTACATACTCTTTCTGAAAAACGAATCACCAGAATAAGTACCTGTTAAAGGCGGCTGATGATACCCTATGATACCAAATAGTATCATTGCAACATTCAATTTGAATATATGGGGGTTACATTTCATTTTCCTGTTGAACAGGTAAAACCCTGGCTGGTATTGCTATTGGAGGAAGAACTCATACGAATTCAGGCGGTTAATGTAAGCATCTCCCACGTAGATGTGTATTTTCGGAAGAACGATGATTCACTGAGTGAATCCGATAATCATCTCTGCCTGATTGAATTAAATTTACCGGAAGGCACCGTTTACATTCACAAATCAGGAGAAGATTTTCAACAGGCTGCCCTGAGAAACCTCGTTTCTCTATTTGAATTTTTCAATAAACCGAGGCTGGAAGAACATATTTCTATACTTAAGAACTTTCAGCAGTCTTCGGTAGATAAAACTTCCTGAATAGATTTTAAACAGACGATTTTCAGAGTCTGTCATTCTACATGCAGGCCTGCCATCCTAATTGATTTCAATTTGGTATCTGTCCATGCAAAAATGACTTCATTGCCTGAAGCTGTCATTTGAGGAAATCCACTTACCCGTTCTTTACTGGTTGAAGCAATATGAATCGATGGGTGGCGCGTTCCATCTGCATATATTCGCGCCGCTTTTATCGTATCGCCCTCGAGCCAGCTTACCACTACACTGGTATCGTTCAGCATTGCCAGGTCTACGCGTCCCAATGCATTTCCCTCATCGATTCGAATTCGTTTCTGAAAAGTTGCACCTCCATCAGTTGAAAAAATAACAGATACGGCCGGGGATTTATCAACTGCCGAAAACCACGCAACGGCCACGGCATTTCCCGAAGCCACCACCTTGGGGCCGTTCACCGGACAGCCTTCAAATTTCCAGCCATCAGGATATACCGTTTTAGGTTTTGTCCAACTACCGTTTACAAACCGCACAATCGAGATATCTCTAACTTCTTCCAGCGATCGGTCGCGATACACAACTACTGGTCCATCTGCGGTGAGGGCGGAGCTTGTCTGGCAGCAATCGCATACTCTCGCGTCAAGTTCCCATTCATTCAGGATGTTGCCCGATAAGGCGAGATAAGCAGCTCGTAATGTCATTTCTCCCTGGTGGTCGCTGGAATGCCCATGACTGCCTTCAATTGCAGCATTTCTTCCATCAAGCCACGAAACAAAGAACTTATTATCATGCGGCAGCATAGAAACAAATCCATGTTCCGCTTTTTTGCCATCCTTGTTTAAGAGTACAGGTTGATTCCATGTTTTCCCGGCGTTAGCCGAACTTGTGACCTTAATATCGTAGGTGTAAGTACCGGTACCACTACGTTGCAGAAAATGAGCAATCAGGTTGTTGCTGCCATCAGAAGCTATCATTGGGTAATCGGCCCAGTTCACGAACCAGTCGCTTCCTTCGCTGATCTTGCCTGGCGCAGACCATTTTCCGTTTTCAAGCACTGCATAGTTAAGCGTTGCAAGTTGATCCTTTTTCTCAATCCACGACAAATAGATACGGCCTTTAGCGTCGGTGAATAGATACGGTTCTGCAGCAGAACTATCGGCAGGGCAGGGTAGTTCACGGACAAGATTTTTGGACGCTTCGGAGGACTGCTTACTAGCCATGGAGCAGGATGACAAGATAAAGAGTGTTATGCATAGCAGTATTGGAGCAAGTCGTTTTTTAAAGATACAATCCGTCATTGGGCTCAATTTTTCTAAAAGTAAAAAATTGATCAGGCAATTGGATGTTTTTTTGTCTTTCTTGTCTACATCCGGCTGCCGATGCGAATGTCCAGCAATACAATCATAGCGTCAATCTCCGAACACAGTCGCTGGGTGCATGGACAGAAGAGAAGATACCCTCTTTTGCATGGAGTCTCTATCTGGTAAAGCTGACCGGAATTGTTACTACTTCCGTCGAGGCTTTTTTCCTGCTCTGCGGGAAAAGCGATGAGAGAAGGATGTACGTAAAAAACAGGCTGCCCACCATCCAAATCAGCACATATAAAAAGCCGCGCTTAGTCATAATAACTCGGTTCATGAACAATTCCGTTTGCAACGGTAAGCGGCAATTTCGAAAAAACATATTTCGTTAATGTTACCGGAGTATAAAGAAATTGCTAAAACGGGGGTATTGATATTGATTTTCAGAGTCATTCGAACCCGCTCTTTATAACCTCGCCAGTAGTATCTCGGATATAAACTACTTACTATCAAAAAAAAGAAATAAAGATTTGCAAAAATCAATTCTGATTCTGCTCTCCCTTAATTGCTTCCTTATGGCCCAATTAGTCTCATCGACTCCCAGACATAAAAAGGTCCTAAGGGATAACATATCGGTATTTCTAATCGAAAAAGCTGCCTTGCATAAAGCAAGACAGCCTTCTCATCTCTAACCAGGCTTGCCATCCTATTAGTCTTTCATAGGTCCTTTTTGTTACTGTAAGTAAGCGGTATTTCAACCGTTAACGCATATCCATTTCCAGGAATTAGAATCGGTCGTAGTCAATAATTTCTTCAACAATGTGTGGGACGGATTTTTAGCTCAGAATAATCCGGGAGCGCAGCGGCGCTTATACCATCCGATTAAAGGTCCTACAGTTCGGTGATTTTGCATTACATCATTAAACAAATAAGTTTCATAAATGACGGTGGACGAATTTGAGAAATTCATAGCTAATCAAGTAATCATTTGAATCATGGTTCAGACCTTCATTCTCATCGGATATCATAGCTGTGTAAATTCAATAAGAAGATCTCTATCTTCTGCATCACCAGCAACTATAATATTTATTGGAATTTATGGCAGGTTGAAGTTCCTGAATTGTTAGCCTTACACCGAAGGAAGCTATACTTATAAAGCAAAAACCACTTTAAATTGGTAGTTTCATCTTGTGCAACAGGTGCAGTGTTCAAATTTGAGTGGTTTGTTGTCTTTTACCTTTGATGATTGCCGTTAACACGCACACCTTCTATTATGGCACAAAATTCTGAAAGCAATACGGGCAAGACTTCTGGCAAACCCTTTCCTGTTGTGGGTATTGGCGCATCGGCGGGTGGACTTGATGCTTATAAACATTTTTTAAAAGCCATTACTGAAAACTCCGGCATGGCTTTTATACTGGTGCAGCATTTAGACCCAACACACGGAAGCATGTTACCTGAAATTCTTGCCAAACAAACCGTACTACCGGTTCATGAAATTACAGACAACATACTCCTGGAACCCGACCATATATACATCGTTCCGTCAAACAAACTGCTACTTGCAAAAGATGGCGTTCTTAAACTCAGTCCCCGCCCACCAAAAGAAGCAATAAGCCGGCCGATTGATTTTTTTTTCAAATCCTTAGCGGAGGTTTACGAAATTAAGGCTGTCGGCATCGTGTTATCAGGTACCGGAACAGATGGTACATTGGGGCTTAAAGCCATTAAAGAAGCGGGAGGGATTACGTTTGCCCAAGACCAACAATCAGCCGCTTATGACGGTATGCCGCAAAGTGCCATTGATGCAGGCGTGGTAGATTTTATTTTCTCCCCCGAAGAAATGCCTAAGCAGTTAATTCAAATGAATTTGCCGAAGCATATTGAGGAAGTGGAAATTACTGAAACCCTGACAACGCCGCCAAAAGACGAAGAAATATTTAATCAAATCCTTTCCCTGCTTCGCATACACCGGCAGGTAGATTTTAGTTATTACAAAAAAAATACGCTACGGCGGCGAATGGCCAGGAGAATTGCCATCAACAAGCTGGAAGACCTTACTGCCTACCGCAATTATTTAAAAGATAACAAGGCTGAATTAGACTTGCTGTTTCAAGATGTACTCATTCCGGTTACCGCTTTTTTTAGAGACACGGCCACTTTTGAAGCTATAAGAATTAAAGTATTACCCGAAATTATAAAGGGAAAAGAAAGGAACGATCCATTACGGGTATGGATAGCGGCCTGCTCCACCGGCGAAGAAGCGTATTCCATCGCCATCAGTCTTTGCGAGTTTTTGGGCGATAATTCCCTGGGTATAAAAATACAGTTGTTTGCTACGGATATTTCTGAGAAAGCCATCGTTGCGGCAAGGCGTGGCGTGTATACAAAAGCCCAGTTGGAAGGTGTTTCCGAGAGCCGCCTGCAACAATTTTTTACAAAACTGGATAGCCATTACCAGGTGCAAAAAACGGTGAGGGACATGATTGTATTTGCCGGTCATAATATGCTGAATGACCCGCCATTTGCAAGGCTGGATTTGATTACTTGCCGCAATGTGCTGATTTACATGGAACCCTTTTTACAAAAAAAGGCCCTTGCTACTTTTCATTATTCCTTAAATGAAAAAGGATTTTTGGTACTTGGAAAATCAGAAACAACCGGTAGCCAGTCCGACCTGTTTAAAACCATTGACAAGATTGAAAAAATCTATTTAAAAAAAGATGTAGCCAGCAGGTTTGTACAACCACCTTCCGAACGCAAAAAACAAGAGGCTAAAGAAGTAGTAAAACCTTCCTGGAAAGTGGAAGATATAAAACTTGACTTTCAAAAAACGGCCGACCAAATACTGCTCCAGGAATTTACACCTGCCGGTGTGGTGATTAATGAGCAGTTAGACATTGTTCATTTTCGTGGCGACACCGGCGCCTATCTTATGCCTTCGCCCGGAAAGCCCAATCTGAACCTGATAAAAATGGCACGTGAGGGCCTGGGTTTTGAATTGCGGAGCGTAATACATAAGGCAAAAACAAATAACGGCCCCGCCACTAAAGAAGATGTGCCCATGCAATTGAACGGTATTGACAGATTTGTGAACATTATAGTGATACCGTTACCTAAAACCATTGACCCTTTTTATTTAGTGCTTTTCCAGGAAAGTTTCGTGTTGGAAGCAAAAAAATCCAGGCGGATAACGGGTAAAGAAAAGAACGATGCCAAAGACCTGCGGATACAACAATTGGAAAGGGAACTTGCCCAGGCGAGAGAAGATAT
>JBBQSI010000204.1:0-6496 GCA_038213975.1 Chitinophagales bacterium | reverse complement strand
CGAATGAATAAGAAAAGTTAAGATTCTGCAGGCTTTGTAAGATAGCTTGCGCTGTCTGCAATGGCCTCCAGGGATTGCTTTTTCATGCACTTGAAATGCCCAAAGGGACACTTATCGAAACCAATCTTGCTGCAGGGGCGGCACCACAATTTATTAACCTGGAACACCTGGTGACTCGTCTGGTATGGATACATGCCGAATGAAGGAACAGTACTGCCCCACACAGATCAGATATCCTTTTGAAATGCTGCGGCAATATGCATAAGCCCGGTATCGTGGGTTATTACCAGTTTCGCTCTCCTGATGATATCAGCCGATTCATTTAGATTGAACTTTCCACAAGAATTATAAACCTTCACATTATCCGGCTTTGCAATTCTTTCTCCATTAAAAAAATCCTCGCTTCCTCCGAGAAGAATGATGGGATACCGGATCATCTCACACAGCGCTGTGAGCATTGCGATAGGAAGTTTTTTAGTGTTGTGCGCTGCGCCAATTACAACAGCTATAAATCCGTGCGAATGCGAAAATGGAATATCCTTTTCGCTAATCACATCAGAATCGGGAATGAAGTAATCCAGTCCCTTTTGATCGTTCGCCACGCCGAGCTTTTCAACTGTTGCCATATACCGGTCAACAATGTGTTTATGAGGAAGTAGATTGATCTTAAAATTCGTATAAAGCCATTTTTTGGAATTCAATTTATCGAAGGAATGAAAATTCACCTGCTTCAGTGCCTTTTTGATAAGGCTTGTCCGCAGGTTATTGTGAAGGTCAATAACATGATCGTATCCTTCTCTGCGCAAGTCATCGATGGTGTTTTTTAATTCATTTTGGAGATAAATTACTTTATCAATGTAAGGATTGGAGTCAACGATCGTCGAAAAGATTTTCTTTGTAAGGAAATGAATTTCGGAATCGGGAAACTTCTGCTTCAAACATCGTACAACCGGCGACGTGAGTACTATATCGCCTATTGAGCTGAACCTGATTACAAGAAATTTCATGCATTTTTAGTTTGAATATTTCGCAACTGTTTATCCGGTCCCGAATATAGGACTGATGTGGTTGACCACTTGCTACATTTCCACGTAGTCCAGGTCCTTGTGAAAAGTCTCTTCTGTATTGATTGCAGCAATTACAGTTATCACCATTATGATAATACCGGTGACCCACCCGCTGGTAACATAAGAAAAAGAGGACTGCAGGCCATTAAACAGCAGCAGCATGAGGGGCAGCGATCCCCGTACCATATTTGGAATTGTTGTTGCCGCGGTTGCTCTAAGGTTCGTACCAAATTGTTCGGCGCCCATGGTTACAAATATGGCCCAAAAGCCCGTTGCAAAACCCAGCCCTGCCGCAATCCAATAAAAGGACGATGGGGAACTTTTCTCACTTTGCGTGAAGTAAAGGACGCCCATGATCGCTGTCATCACGTAGTAAACATACAGCGTCTTTTTCCGGCTCTGAAGAAGCTGGCTGACCAGGCCGGCAAGTACGTCCCCGATTGAAATGGCCACATACGCGTACATGGTGGCTTTACCAGGATTGATGTCTTCCGGGATTCCGAGGTTGCGGGCAAATTTATTTGAGAAAGCGATAAGTATCCCAATAACATACCATGTCGGCAATCCTAACAAAATACTGCAGGCGTATTTTTTAAATCTTTTGCCACTCGTAAAAAGCATTAAGAAATTTCCCTTGCTAACTTTCTGTGACAAGGCTTTGTACATTCCGGATTCAAAAATAGAAATTCTTAAAAACAGCAAAGCCAAGCCGAGTCCACCGCCGATAAAGTAACACATCCTCCAGGTGAAATGCTGGGAAATAAAAAATGCGACAACTGCTCCAAGCAATCCGATGCCTGCAACAATGGACGTCCCGATTCCCCGGTTTTCTTTTTTTAATGATTCTGAGACGAGCGTAATGCCAACACCCAATTCCCCCGCCAACCCAATCCCGGCAATAAACCTGGCAATGGCATACTGCGTCACGTTAGTTACCATGCCATTGGCAATGTTTGCCAGCGAGTATAAGATGATAGAACCAAACAGTACGCTCAACCTTCCCTTCTTATCCCCGGCTATGCCCCAGATAATGCCACCAATCAACAGGCCGAGCATCTGGATGCCGATGATTAGTTCGCCTTTGCTATCTATTTGTTCCGGTGAAAGCCCAATGTCCCTCAGGCTGGGGATTCTTACAATATTGAAGAGAAGCAGATCGTAAATGTCAACGAAATATCCCAGCGCTGCCACGAGCACCGTGATTGAGAATATTCCGCTATTTTTTTGAATCATACTGAAGAAGAAGTGCCAGATCTTTCTTTGACAATGCGTGACTTTTGGCGATTTTTTTGAAAAACCTGCCAGATAACGGGTAGCGTGGTAATTAATACGATGCCGATCACAATCACTTCCAGGTGTTCCTTTAAATCAAAACCAAATTCATTCATTATAAGCTGTTGCAGGAAGTGACCGCCCAACAACATGCTCCCGACCCAGAGAAGACAGCCAGAAACATTGTAAAATATAAATTTCTTCCAATCCATCTGCACAACGCCTGCAACGATTGGAGCAAATGTTCTTACGAAAGGAATGAAACGGCCAAGCACGATAGCGCTGCCACCATTTTTTTGGTAAAATTCATGTGCTTGTAAGAGGTATTTCTTTTTATAAAAAAACGTATCCTTCTTCTTAAAAAGGAAAGGCCCACTTTTTTTCCCAAACCAGTAGCCGACAAAATTACCCAGGATACCGGCGAGAGAAATCAGTAGCCACAAAATTCCCAGATCCGCCCATTGATTGTCAGTCTTCATAATAGCAGAACTAACAATCGTATCGCTGAATATCCCCGTTACAAATAAGAGCGCATCGCCCGGCAGAAAAAATCCAGCGAAGAGTCCCGTTTCGGCGAACACGATAAACAGGATCATCCACAAACCGCCGTTGTCTATATAAAACTGCGGATTAAGTAGATCCCTTACACTAATGCCAAGAATATCAAGAAACTTCACAAAAAGATTTATTAAGAAGTAAGCAAATTAATTGCATAAAGAAACAACAACAAATTTAAATGCGGGTAATTAATCGGGCACAAATGCAAGGGCTTTTTCCCGGTCAAACTCTCCCTCCCAGCACGCTATCACGCAGCTTGCCAGCGTGTTGCCAATCACATTCACCGAGGTTCTTGCCATATCCATCAACTCATCGATCCCCAATATCGCCATCACGGGCCATACCGGTAATCCGAAAGAAGATACGGTGCCTAGCAGTATGATCAGCGAGGCACGCGGAACACCCGCTACTCCTTTGCTCGTAAGCATGAGGGTGAGCCCCATAATAATTTGTGCACCGATTGACATGGGAATGCCTGCGGCCTGTGCCACGAATACGCTGGCGAGAGAGAGATAGAGCGTAGTGCCATCGAGGTTAAATGTGTAGCCGGTGGGAATCACGAATGAAACAATTTTCTGAGGTACGCCAAATTTTTCCATGTTTTCCATCGCGATAGGCAGCGCAGATTCCGAGCTGGTGGTGGCGAACGCTATGGAAACAGGTTCCGAAACTGCCTTTATAAACTGAGCAATCGGGATTTTCAAAAAGTAAGCGATGGAAAAAAGAACGGTGCCAAGGAAAAAAGCGAGGGCGACGTAAAGTGTAAGTAGCAGCTTTAGAAGCGATGCCAGGATATCCAGGCCGAGGTGGCCGACCGTTACCGCAATGGCGGCACCCACTCCAAACGGCGCAAAATACATGATGATGTTAGTGAACTTGAACATGGTCTCTGCAAGGCTCTCGGAAAAAGCCAGGAAAGGTCTGCGCTTTTGTTCTTTTACCAAAGCAAGGCCAATTCCAAATATCACACTGAAGACCACAATGGGTAGCACGTCGCCGTTATACATTGACTTAACAATGTTTTCCGGGAAGATGTGCAGCACCACATCCTGCCAGGTTTGTGGTGTAGTTTCCGGAAGATCCTGGTGAAAACCTTCGGGGATTGCAATGCCTACACCTGCCTGAGAAATATTTATAGCAACAAGCCCGATAACTAATGCAATGGTAGTAACAACCTCGAAATAAAGGATCGATTTCCATCCCATCCTCCCCACCTGCTTCAGGTCGGAATGACCGGCTATACCCACCACAAGCGTTGAAAATAAAATCGGTGCTATAATGGTTTTCACCATGCGTAGAAAAATCTGGCTCAGCACACGAAGGTTTTGCGCAAACAGTGGATAGTCTACCCCTATCTCTATACCAATCACCATGCTGGCAAGAATCCAGGTAGTAAGTGATCTGCGGTAGAAGGCGTACAAACAAAGGGAGACTATAAATACCCAGCGAACCACCTGCAGCAGCACCGGAGAAAGAGTGACAAGGTCGTAGGCACCCAGAAAATGTACCAAGGCAACCACGGTCAGGAGTATTAAAACCAGGATCCCGCTCTTACTTTTATTCATAAATATCATCCGGCTGAGTCGACCAAAACTAAGCAAATACGATTAAAGGTTTTGCGATGACATGGCTGAGTTTATTTGGATTGCCCAGCCTGTTTCGGGTCAAATATTTTTTACGGCTTGTAAATTAATTCCTTACTTTTCCACTTCATTGTTTCACCAAACTTCGCTTGCAAAACACATGAGCTTATTTATTGCAAAACCGATGAGTGCCCTGATGCAAGAGGCCGAGGAATCGGGGAATACATTAAAAAGAACTTTAGGGCCCGGAAACTTAATTGCCCTTGGTATTGGCGCCATCATCGGCGCCGGTTTGTTTGTAAGAACAGCTGCTGCTGCAGCTCAAAACGCAGGCCCCTCAGTTACTATCGGCTTTATCATCGCCTCTGTGGGCTGCGCCTTTGCCGGGCTTTGCTATGCGGAGTTTGCATCGATGATTCCAATTGCAGGAAGCGCATACACCTATTCTTATGCTACCATGGGTGAATTCATAGCCTGGATCATTGGATGGGATCTTATCCTTGAATATGGAGTAGGTGCTGCAACAGTTGCCATTGCCTGGAGCGAATACTTCAATAAACTGCTGGAAATTTTTGGCTTTCGAATACCGTATGAATGGTGCCACTCGCCCTTCGAGATGTCGACGGCGGGCGTGCATGGCATCATGAACATTCCCGCTCTTTGCATCATTTTTATATTAACCTTATTGCTGATCAGGGGAACACAAGAGTCTGCTGCGGTGAATGCAATTATCGTAATCCTGAAAGTTGCAATCGTTATTGTGGTAATAGCACTTGGCTGGCAATATATCAGGCCGGAAAACCATACCCCTTTTATTCCGGAACCCAGCACATATACTGATCACCAGGGTGTCTCGCACAATTTTGGGGGCATCATGGGCATACTGGGAGCGGCGGGCGTCGTGTTTTTTGCCTTCATCGGCTTTGATGCTGTATCCACAGCCGCCCAGGAGACAAAAAATCCTAAACGGGATATGCCCATTGGTATTCTCGGCTCGCTTGTTATTTGCACGATCTTATACATACTTTTTTCTTATGTGCTAACGGGTGTGGCAACGGTAGAAGATTTTCGTACAAATGGAAAAGAAGCATCGGTGGTGTATGCCATTGAACATATGAGCGGCGCAATGGTTGGAGGCGTTTGGGTCCCTACTTTTAAATGGCTTAGCAATTTGGTAACTGTCGCAATACTGGCAGGTTTTTCCTCTGTGATCCTGGTAATGCTGATGGGCCAGTCGAGGGTATTTTACAGCATGAGTAAAGATGGACTTGTTCCGCATATTTTTTCCCATATACATCCAAAATTTAAAACACCTCATAAATCAAACTGGATATTTTTAGCGCTGGTTGGCGCATTCGCTGCCTTTATCCCCGGAGATATCGTCGGAGATATGACGAGCATCGGCACACTGTTCGCCTTTATGCTTGTTTGCGCCGGAGTTTGGATCATGCGGGTGAAACATCCTGAAATAAAGCGCCAATTTCGTGTACCTGCGGTCAAGCTGGTTTCGATACTTGGGATCCTTGTTTGCGGAGCCATGATATTTGGGCTTGGGTGGACGAATTGGCTGCGATTACTCGGCTGGCTGTTGATTGGCTTCATTATTTATTTCGCCTACAGCCGCTATCACAGCCGCTTGCGTAATCCTGGTAAGTTTCCACCGGATGGGCCGCACGAGGTGCCGGAAGAAGTGCCGCCGCTGATCTAGCCTTTAAATTAACTTAATCATATACCGCTGCCGGACTTTAAAATCGACAGCGGTATTCTTGTATTGAACATTTACAACTTCTACTATGGTCTCATTTCTCAAAGAATTATTTGCCGGACAGCACTATGATGAGTCTAATTTCTTCCTGATTGCCGGGCCGTGCGTTGTTGAAAGTGAAGACCTGGTATTTGAAGTTGCTGAGAAAGTTTCAAGCCTATGCAAGACCTACAAAATTCCCTACATCTTCAAGGCATCCTACCGGAAAGCAAACCGGACGAGTGCCGGATCATTCACGGGCATCGGCGATG
>JBBQSI010000203.1:0-6506 GCA_038213975.1 Chitinophagales bacterium | reverse complement strand
ATTTCAGAGGTGTTAGTCTGCCTGATTTACAAAGCCGACAAAATTTCCTTTCTCTGGCTTAATTTAATAGGCGCTGTTCTCGTGGTGTTGTTTGGATACTTTTTCCAATTGTTCTTTAAAACGAAAAACCCGGCCAATGCCGGGCTTCCAAAGAAATAAGTTGAGACTCTAAAGGCCGGCAATAAGTTTTTCATTCAGCCGGACATAATCGTCATTTTTTTCCTGCTTCGCAATTTCCATCGATTTTAACGCAGCTTTTTTGGCGTCTTCTTTTTTATTAAGTTTCACCAAAGCATTCGCTTTTTGATGATAGATCCAGTAGCCATTTGGATTCTGCGCTATGGCTTTATCAAACCAACTGACAGCCTGGTTAAGATCTTTATCATTATCCAGGTAGTACATGGCTGCCTGGAAATAAGGCTTGGTATCTTTATTGATTGATTCATCAATTTGCGCCATTATCTTTTTATCGATATCGGTAGTAACGGGAATGGCTACGCGTGTTTTATCCCATGTCAGCACCACATCAAGACTGTTCGCCTTAACGTTTTGAAAATTGATGGTGAAGTTTTCCACCGAATTAGGGATAGTTTCTGATTTTACCTTAAAGCGCGTAACGTCATCATCTTTTGAATAGCCGGCTAATCCGCCGTTGTTGACACCTTTGTTAAGGATTACTTCGAATTCCGCTTGCAAGGGAATGGTATAAAGCGCATAGCTACCAGCTTTCACCTCCTTACCGCCGATCGTTACATCGTCTCCAAAAGTGATTTTCGTCGCGCCGTTGGCCCCGGTGCGCCACATGGCTCCATAAGGAACGAGATCACCAAAAACTTTGCGCCCTTTCACGCCGGGTCGGGAATAGTCCACTTCAATACTGGATAAACCGAAATCTTGTTTGATTGTTTGGCCGGGAGATGGTGCGGGTGTTCGAATCTGTGAATTGCCCGTTACGGTGATAAAAAATACCGCTAGCACGGAAAGTAAAATTCTCATTGAATAATCGTTTAGATGAGGGTTAAAATTAAAACAATTGAGCTAAAGCGTCCGACGATTGCCTATTCAAAGTAAACCTTTACCGTTTGATAGAGCAACCTGCTCTGCATGTAGGGCGTATGCGTAGTTTTCTCCGTATATCCTTCCAATCCAAATAAGCCTGCCGCGTTGCCCTTATTCACTGCGATCTCCAGGTATCCCGCAGAATTAAAAAGTGCAAGCTTATCACTTTCGCTGACATCGGCGTAAGTATCGCTGATCTTGTCAATTACTTCATCTCTTTTAAACACAATTTTAAAACTGCGGCCTTTTCGTTGTTCCTCGAATTCTTCTTTTGTGATATTGATGATCACATTTTCAAAATTGTCAATAAAAATAATTTGTCCTTCAATAAACTTTGCGCCGAGAAGTGGCCGCAAAGGATTTTTTACTTCAATTGAAATGTCGGTGTCGCCCAGGCCTTCGAATGACTTTCCCTGCAAAATTTGCTGGTAGGCTTTCCCCAGTACAGAGGCGCAATACAAGGTATTCTTACCTTCAGAAGGGTTAAGGGGCAGACCAAGCATTTTCTCCGGCGTTTCTTCGAGTATCATCGTTATTAGCCCATTATCTGCGCACCCGATATACTGATCACCATGCTGCACCAGCAGCAGATGATCGGGCTTTTTATCAAACAGGTTTACGAAAACAATATGGAAGGTATCCGGTGGAAAATTTTTGATAGCGTTGCGGCAAACATAAGCTGCCTGGGGAAGGTTAAAGGGAGAAAGTTCATGAGAAATGTCGATGATCTGGAAGTCTTTGTCGATATTCATCAACTGCCCCTTCACCGCCCCGGTGAGAAAGTCTTGCCTGCCAATATCAGATGTTAGGGTAATTAAGGGCATTTTAAATTATGATTGCACCGGGCAAAAGATAAACAAATTGACCAGGCTCTTTCTACTTTACCAGTTTTCCGTTTTTGAAAAAGAATCCGTGAACCAACTTGTCCGCCAGGGCGGGAAAGTATTTATTCATAAAAACTGTCTGCTTACCGGTCGCCGTAATTACTAATTGTCTTTGTCTTTTTACGATAGCCCGGTAAATATATTTCGCACACTCTTCTGCTGACATAAGTTTACTTTCATCCATCGGCGATTCACCTTGTGGCTGAGCCTTCTCGTTGAGTGCAGTATTCCTGATGTTAGAAGTGGTGAAGCCTGGCGCCACGGTTAAAACATTCACTTCTGCCTGCAACAATTCCGTTCTCAAGGCTTCCAGCCAACCGTTTAAGGCGAACTTACTAGCACTGTACCCTGAACGCCCGGGAAGGCCGCGAAAGCCAGCGATAGATGATATGCCCACTATCGAGCCCTTTCTTTTTACGATCTCGTCCAAGGCATACTTAGTACAGTAAACGGAGCCCCAAAAGTTGGTATCCATCAGTGTGCGAAAAGTTTGCAGATCTACATCCCGAAAAAGACTTCGCATCGATAAGCCGGCATTGTTAATCAATATATCGATGGTACCAAATTTTGCGATGGAAGCCGCGATGAAATCTGCACAATCTTTCTCTATGGTAACATCTGCCTGGAATAAAAGAAGCTTTTCCTGGTTCGTTTCCGGGAAGGCAGCGGAAAGCTTTTGCAATTTTCTCCCACAGGTTGCTACATGCCAGTTATTGGAAAGAAATAAATTGACAAGTGCTTTACCTATGCCATCGCTTCCGCCTGTAATTACCACAACCTTATCCATCTGCGCCTGCTGATTGAAATATGCTGTTGAAAATAAATTAAGTTGGCTGAAAAAATTGAAAATTCCTCCAACAATTTGTTCCAAAAAAATACCCGCGTCTGCGGGCATTTTTAGTGATCCGGCTGGGACTCGAACCCAGGACCCATACATTAAAAGTGTATTGCTCTACCAACTGAGCTACCGAATCGGGACTGATTCCTTTTTTAAAAGGTGGCAAAAATATGGCAAAAAAAAATCCATATCAAACTTTTTTGTTCTGAAGAAGAATACTTTGTGGTGTTTTTTTACCACAGATGCATGAAGGATCTTGATCGACAAAGATTTTAATAAAAAATATTGATTGGAAAAAACTAATGCCTACCATACCGATCAAACGAAGAATGAAAGCGTTGTGAGCCGGGTTTTAGTAATAATTTTTCCCCGCCGATTTTCCGCGGAAATCAGCACGCTTTTTGATCAATGTTTTAAATGCCTCGAATCTTCGTAATTGACGATGATAAAGACCTTCTAATGGTTGTAAAGTCACTGTTGCAAAAACGTGGGTTTGAGGTTTCGGCGTACACTGAATCGGATTTGGCTATTCACGATCTGGGGTTTTCCGAACCTCAACTGATTTTGTTAGACGTGTTCCTTGCCGGCGTTGATGGTTTTGATGTCTGTCGAAAGATAAAAGCAAACCCCGCGACACGTCATATTCCTATTTTAATATTTTCTTCCTATCCCCGGGTGGCAGAAACCGCTATTTATGAATTCGGTGCGAATGACTTCATAGCAAAGCCATTTGAAATGAACGAGCTTGTAAGTAAGGTGCACCAGATTTTGTCGAAGACCGGCGAAATGGTTTAAGTAATTTGTCCCTTTAGGAAATTCTCGATTGTACTGCAGGGTACAAAAAAAGGCTTTTTGGTGATTTCTATATTCATTACGCTTCCCTGTACATGATAACTTCCGCGAATATTACTTGCCATCACACTCACATCAAAGTCACCTGATGTATCATCACCCGTAAACCTACCCTGCTGACTTTCAACGGCACCCCGGGCTTTTTGAATGATAGAGGTGGTATCGCCGGTAAAAGGGATTGTAAAGGTGCACATGTGATTTTCGTTTGGTTCGCAAATTATAACTTCTGTACTATTTAAAAGATTAGATATTCTAGTCGAGGAGGATACTGGCTTTAAACATTTTACCGATTTATTTTGCGCGGTTTAACGTGCGTTTATTTTCATAAAAAGTAATCGAATTTTCTCCGCGGCCTTGTATCAATTTTCTGCATGCAGGTGTGCCGCAGTTACAAATAAAGCTTTCCATATCATCGTTGAGAAAAACAGTGTAATCAAGTGTTAATTCTTCTCCTTTAAAAATGTCTTTCGTTGCGACTACATTTAGCCCTTCATACATCGTATTTGGTGAGCAGGAATGATTTTGAGGCGCCCAATCGGCAGGGTCATTGGCCCAAAGAATATACACCTGTTCGCTGACGGGATATGCATAGCGCCGGAAATTTTCGATCTGCTCCGGTGACCAATTTTGCAGCACATAATTCTTCGTAACAATCCGGTGATCATTTTCTTCCATTGGAAAAATCATTTCTCCCCTGCTTAAATTCTTTGTGGCACAAATACCATAACCCGCAAGGGCGTTTCCATTTACGATGTATTTTTTTTGCTTCGCCTGGTGCCGATAGATACCTTCTGCGATGATGTTTTCTAAAAATTGTTGTTTGCCGCCATCATTCAGCAAAATGTAATCTGCTGATCCTTCATATCCATCTTCATAAAAAACAGAACAGGTGAAATTAATGTCCAGGAAATAAATAACATTATCCGGCGACAAACGAAAATCCAGCCGGGCATAACCAACACTATTGAATGCTCCGAATATATCACCTGCGGCTTGTTTTAGTCTCGCTGACAAAACCTCATCATCGCAGGAAACATTTGCTCCCGGATGAAGTTCCGAGGTCTTCAACTCGTACGTTTTAAAAGCGTATCCTTCGGGAAAAATAAATTCTACCGGTTTGTAAATGCAACTATTATTTTGCTTCCCTGCCTCTCTCGAAACCAACACAGTAAACTCGCGTCCTTTAATGTATTCTTCCACCAGGATAGCATCAAAATTTTCGAAGAGACTACTGGCTTTCGCCAAAAGTTCCTGGCTGTTATGGATAAGCGAATGCTTATCGATGCCCAGGCTGTCCCCGGCTTTCGCTGGCTTTACGAACAACGGTTATCGCAGGCCTTGCATATTGCATAGCTCAAACGACTCTGGCGTCCCGACACGAAACGGAGGTGTATCTACGCCCACGGTGAATGCCACATATTTCATGAGGTCTTTCCGGGGATCGTACAGGATTGCATTCGGGCCGGTGTACGGAAGATTTAGCGAGTCCAGTGAGTGGATAACATCAATAGAAGGTACACTCCATTCAAGATATCCCTCACATAGATTTACAAAAATGTCATAGCCCTCCTTACTGAGCTGCTTTAACTGTTTGTAAGTGGTAAGTTTATTCAGAAAAACATGATCCACTTCATGGTCGGGCAATAATGGTGAAAGATTTCGCGGCGGATCATAGTTTTTATAATCCACGTCTGTGGTAGAATAATCAGGCTGAAGCACGCAAACTTTCATGGCGAATAATTGAGATTGACTGCGTCAGATAAGTTGGAGTTGGTGAGAAGGCTGGCGGTTGAGCATCGATTTCCGGGACACACTTTCCAACATGATTTTCGAAACCAGGGAAGCAAAACTATTGCCAGTTAATCTTAGAATTGCACCAATGGAAGTGAAATTCTCATCGTTAGATAAACCACATTGTGAGTTGACTTCGAGTACAAATAGCTCCCGTGTTTCGGCATCCATCCTCAGGTCAACACGGCAGTAACCTTTTCCCCGCACGGCTTTGTAAGCGTCAAAACTAATTTTTGAAATCCTTTCGATGAGATCCTCCGGCGGAAAGTGATAATTATAAAAATCTTCGTAATTCCTGATTGGCGTTTCTTCTTCATACATTTCCCAAAGCCTGTCGAACGAGAGAAACTTCTCAACTGCAGGTAACGACTTATGAAAAACTCTTTCGACCGGCGTATAAATTTTACAGTCCGCCGGGTAAGCGGCATCGCCAACTATGAGCGTGGTGAACTCAGGGCCCTTAATAAATCTTTCGGCGATCACGCCGCCACTTGCAATTTTCCATCCATGATATCCCTTCTGCAATTTTGCATACTGCTTTGCAAGTTGCAAATTGTCAGTTACAACTGAGTGAATGTTTACGCCGAGACTCCCGCCCGAGACAGCGGGCTTGATGATGGCATGCCGGCCAAGGTCATAAAATATGGAAGGGTCGTTGACATTCTCCTCAGTGATAATTCGCCAGGGCGCTGTCGGAATTTTTTCCAATTCAAAAATTTCTTTCATCGCAATTTTCGAGGTCGTCACTTTATAGAAGTATTCCCGTGCACCCGTGAAGCATAATTCTTTTTTCTTCAGATAACGGATCACGTTTAGACCGGGGGCTCTATTTATTTCATCTCCATCACAAAGATTCACGACGATCACATTTTTGTCCAAAGATTCTTTCTTGATTGCTTCTATTACTTTACGGTAAGTTCTGTTAGTAACCTGCTGCCATTTCCAGGGAAGGCCTAATTCCGCGAATGCATCCGTGTACTCCTGGATACTTTGTGTAAAGTCGTAATAGTAAGCAAGGTTGACGTCATTTGTCTGCACGTAGGGCGCAAGCACCCACGCGAAAAGATTATCAGGCAGTGATG
>JBBQSI010000202.1:0-6516 GCA_038213975.1 Chitinophagales bacterium | reverse complement strand
ATGCCGATGTACCGTGTAAAGTTCCTAGCCCAGCACGAATTCGACGTCGTACACAAAGACGCTTTTGGCCTGGCGCATTACTGGTTTGATTACACGGTCATCAAGGAAAGATACAACGAGCTTGGCTTTGACCTCTACCTTGTAGATATCTTTGGAATCTTGGATCGTGAAAAAATCTACGGCTACGATGATGATACCCTGCGCTTTACGGCTTTCCAGATCGCCGTGGTTGATTGGCTCAGCCAATGGAATCACCATCCGGGTATCGTGCATGTTCATGATCATCAATGTGCGCTCATACCTTTCATGATGCAGCATTGTTTTGCGTACAAGCATCTCAGTTATATAAAGACAATCCTCACCATTCATAATGCGCAATACCAGGGATGGATGGGCTGGGACCAGTCGTCATACCTTCCAGACTGGGACCCCTTTAAATGGGGCCTGCTCGATTGGCAGAACAATATCAATCCACTCGCCTGCGGGATCAAATGCGCCGCGAAAGTAAATACCGTCAGCCCTGGATACATGGAGGAACTTCGCCATGATGCGAATGGATTAGAAGCATTATTTGAATTTGAAAAAGGCAAATGCTTTGGAATTTTAAACGGCATAGACAACGACGTTTGGAATCCTGCCACGGACACATACATTGAAGTAAATTATGGCGTTGCGGATGCTGCCAAACAAAAAGCGGCTAATAAGAAAGTTCTATGTGATGAATTCAATCTTGACATAAGAAAGCCCCTGATAGTTTTTATAGGACGTCTGGTAGGTGAAAAGGCTGCTGATCTGTTGCCCGCAGCTATTGGCGATTCAATACATTTTATGGAGGGCCGCATGAATTTCCTGGTGTTAGGCAGTGGTGATCCCACGGTTGAATGGCAACTGGAGCAGATGACAGAACAGTTTTTTGGTTATTACAATTCGAAGATTGGTTACAACGAAAAGCTTAGTCACCAGATGTATGCCGGCGCTGATTTCCTTTTAATGCCCAGCCGGGTTGAGCCGTGTGGCCTGAATCAAATGTATGCCCTTCGCTATGGCACAGTACCTATCGTCAGGAATACCGGTGGGCTAAAAGATACCGTGAAAGATTATAGTGCCGAGGGCGGATTTGGCGTATGCTTTGACGTTGCTTCTGTTGGAGATATCTGTCACGCGATTTATCGTGCAGTAGAACTCTATGATGACAAACCCAAATTTGAAAGTGTAAGAGATTATATAATGCGGATTAATAATAGTTGGGAGAAAAGTGCAGAGATGTACATCCAGTTATATAATCTGTGAAGGATGAAAAGATAGGCAGCTACGCCTCAACGTGACTAATTGATTAAATTTCTTTTAACTACATTATCCCAAAAATGCCAGTAAAATGTCAAAAAGCAATCATATGTGGATCAGCAAATCAGTAATCGCCGTAATTCTCGGGGGCGGTGCAGGCACCCGACTTTATCCTTTAACAGCCACCCGGAGCAAACCCGCAGTGCCAATCGCAGGCAAGTATCGCCTGGTAGATATTCCTATTTCGAATTGTATCAACTCCAGCATCAACAGGATTTACGTCCTTACACAATATAATTCTGCCTCTCTCAATAAGCACATAAAAAATACTTACCAATTTAGTGCTTTCAGCAGCGGGTTTGTTGATATTATGGCAGCAGAGCAAACTCCTGATAACCCCCAATGGTTTCAGGGTACTGCCGATGCTGTGAGGCAATGTCTTCGTCACCTGCAAAACAACGAATTTGAACATATTCTCATATTGTCCGGGGACCAGCTTTATCAAATGGATTTTGGTCATATGTTTCGCACGCACGAAAAGAATGGCGCCGATATTACGATCGCCACCATCCCGGTGCCGGCAAAAGAAGCTACGGAATTTGGCATTCTAAAATCAAATGAGCAGCAAGAGATCACCTCGTTCATTGAGAAGCCATCCAGCGATAAATTGCCTGATTGGCTAAGCGACACTGGTGAAAAGATGCATGCAGAAGGACGGGATTACCTTGCCTCAATGGGCATCTATCTTTTCAAAAGGGAAGTGCTTTTTAAATTGCTGCAAAATGTAAATAAGGGTGCGACTGATTTCGGAAAAGAAATCATTCCGGCATCTATCGAAGACCATAAAGTTTTCAGTTATCAATATGAAGGTTATTGGACGGACATAGGAAATATCGGCTCTTTTTTCGAGGCAAATATTTCGCTCACCCAGGATGTTCCTCTGTTTAATTTCTTTGATAATTCCTGCCGTATTTTCACTCGGGCCCGCATGCTGCCGCCCGCAAAGATCAGCGGCACGCACATGGATAGTACCCTAGCTGCAGACGGATGCATCATTCACGCAGAAAAAGTAGAGAAGTGCGTGGTTGGTATTCGTACCCGCATTGGCCATGGCTCGCACATCGTGAATTGTTACCTGATGGGAAGCGATTTTTATGAAACGATCGAAGAGATGGAAAATGCCGCTCAGCGGGGGTTGCCAAAACTTGGGATAGGCGACAATTGTTATATTACCTGTGCCATCGTTGATAAAAATGCGAGGATCGGCAACAATGTGCACATAGAAGGTGGTAGTCATCTTCCCAACGGCGATCATGATTTGTATACTGTTAAAGATGGGATCGTTGTGGTAAAGAAAGGCGCCGTAGTGCCGGATGGCTTTCGCATTTAACCACTAGTTTTTTGGAGAATTATGCAACGGACCTTCCTATTATTGTACATTTAATTTTGTGTAGTTTCTACACAGCTCTAATTCAACGATTGCTATGTCCAAGGTAATTCTTGCGGAGATCACCCCGGATGCTCCGGAAGTGAAGAAACCCCGGCTATCGCTCATACAGATCATCAATATGAGTGTGGGATTTTTTGGGATCCAGTTTGGGTGGGATTTACAGCGGGCAAATATGGGGGTGATCTATGATAACCTGGGCGCCGATGCAGATAAAATTCCTTATCTTTTTTTAGCGGCGCCTGTTACCGGCTTGATCGTGCAGCCAATCATCGGGTACATGAGTGATCGCACGTGGCATCCCTTCTGGGGGCGCCGTCGACCGTACTTCCTCGTTGGCGCAGTACTAAGCTCAATTGCCTTATTGTTCATGCCTCATAGCCCATCACTGTGGATGGCAGCGGGACTGCTATGGGTTTTAGATGTTTTTGGCAATGTGTCTATGGAGCCTTTCAGGGCTTTTGTGATTGACAAACTTCCGGATAGCCAGGTGAATAGCGGCTTCGTCATGCAAAGTTTTATGATTGGTCTCGGCGGGACAATCGCTTCATCGTTACCCTGGGTTTTCAAGAACATTTTCCAAGTGGATAACATTGCACCTCAAGGCTTGATTGCAGACAATGTGAAATATTCTTTCTATGTTGGCGCATTTTTCTTCCTTGTAGCCGTGTTGTATACGGTTTTTACCAGTAAAGAATATCCGCCCGCTGACCTGAACTTCAGTGATAAGGTGAAGGAATCTAACAAAGGTTTCGGTGGGGTGCTTAGTGAGATAGCAACGGCCATGAAGCAAATGCCTGAAAAGATGAAGATCATCGCACTCATCCAGTTTTTCACCTGGCCCGGCTTATTCCTCATGTGGTTTTATTATGCACTTTCTGTTGCGTACAATGTGTTCGGAGCAACCAGTAATACAGATCCTGCTTTTGGAGAAGGGAAAGACTTTGCCGGGCTCACGCTTGCTTTCTATAGTGTGATCACTTTTCTATTCTCGTTGGTGCTTCCATCTATTGCAAACAGGCTTGGCAGGCGAATTACGCATTCAATATGCCTGCTTGCAGGTGCTATCGGCCTCATAAGCGTAGCATTTGTTGAAAATAAATATTTACTCTTTGGCTCCATGGTTGGCGTTGGAATTGCCTGGGCCAGTATCCTGTCGATGCCATACGCTATGCTCAGTGGCGTATTACCTGCGGACAAGGTTGGAATCTACATGGGTATTTTTAATTTTTTCATTGTTCTACCGGAGATCATCGCGGCGTTCCTTTACCCCTGGTTGATGAAGCACGTGTTTGATAATAATATGCTTTCAGCGGTTTTGTCAGGTGGCGTGCTCATGATTATTGCTGCGCTCATTTGTTTTTTTATGATAAAGGAAAAAGCAAATATTGATGAAGAACTCGTGGTAATACCCGATACTCAATTAGGTTGATATGAAAAAGCTTACACTTGTTTTCATTTGTGTTTTCATTGTTGCAACTACTTTTTCTCAGCGGGCTTACCAATGTTATCCGACACACTGGTGGACCGGTATGCAGTGGAACAAGGTGCAGTTGATGGTGCACAGTAAAGGCATCGGCGAAAAAATTCCAATGATTAAAATGAGTGCTTCGGGAATGAAGCTTGCTCCCGGTGTACAACTAATGAAGATCAACCGGGTGGAAAATCCAAATTATGTTTTCCTCGACTTGCAGATAGATGAGACAGCGAAGCCCGGCTTTATATCTTTTCCTTTTCCTGCAGACAACAAATTGAAGTTTGAATTGAAACAACGGCCCGCCGGGAATGGAATCACTTTTGCACAGGGTGTTACCTCCAAAGATTTTATCTATTTAATTATGCCTGACAGGTTTAGCAATGGCGATCCCTCCAATGACCGGGTCGCCGGCATGCTGGACCAAAGCCTCAGCCGTGATTCTGTATACGACAGGCATGGCGGTGACTTTACGGGGATTAAAAATCACCTGGATTATTTGCAGTCACTTGGTGTAACCACGCTCTGGCTCAATCCTGTTATTATCAATGACATGCCGTACCGCACGGAACATGGTTATGCTTTCACCGATCATTACAAAGTTGATCCGCGTTTTGGTGGCGATGAAGGATACAAGGAGCTGATAACGGTCATGCACAAACGAAACATGAAAATGATACAGGATGCTGTATATAATCATGTCGGCAATAAACACTTTACGGTCACTGATCCTCCGATGAAAGACTGGCTTCACCAGTGGCCCTCGTACACCAATACAAATTATAAGGACCAGGCAGTATTTGATCCGCATGGAAGTGCAGCAGAAAAAAAAATTATGACGGACGGCTGGTTCACGCAGGAGATGCCAGATCTAAACCAGGAAAATCCCTACGTGGCAAATTTCCTCATCCAACATGCTATCTGGACGGTTGAAGAATATGGCATCGATGGCTGGAGAATAGATACTTACTCTTACAACGACCTGGACTTTATGAACCGTTGCAATTCAGCGCTGGAAAAGGATTTTCCTAAAATCACCCTATTTGGAGAGACCTGGGTTCACGGGGTGGTTAACCAGAGTTATTTCACAGAGAATAATTACAACCTCCCTTTTAAAAGTAACCTGCAGGCTACTACGGATTTCCAGGCCTTATGGGGCATTACGGATGCACTTACAAAAGATTTTGGGTGGACAGATGGCGTAAACAGGCTGTATACTACGCTGGCGCAGGATTTTGTGTATAAAGATCCGATGCGGGAAGTTATCTTTTTAGACAATCATGATCTCACGCGCTTTTTTACAATCGTAGGCGAAGATGTTACCAAATACAAAAGTGCTTTGTCCTGGCTGCTAACGTGCAGGGGTATCCCGCAAATATACTATGGAGCTGAACTGGGTATGTCGGGCGCAACTTCTCCAAATGATGGCCATGTTAGGCAGCCGTTTCCGGGTGGTTGGCCGGCAGATGCTGACAATAAATTCACTATCGCCGGAAGGAGCGCAGAGGAAGAAGGAATATGGCGACACGTTACTAAACTTGCAAACTTTAGGAAAGTATCATCAGCGATCACTACCGGTAAAATGATGCAATACCTGCCGGTTGACGGATTGTACGTTTACTTTCGCTACGATAGTACACAAAGTGTTATGATCGCAATGAATGCTTCCACGCGGGAAAAAACGGTAGATGCAAAAAAATATACAGAGCGCACAGGAGGCTATTCGGGAATGAAAGATGTGCAAAGTGCGGCAGTGAGTCCTCTGGGTGAAATCATTTTGAAGCCGTATGAAACAGTGGTCCTGGAATTGTCAAAATAGAATAATTAACAACTGATCAGCCTTACACAATGAAGAAATGGTGGCTCTTGCTCATTCCCGTAATTCTTTTATTCCTGTATTTTGCTGGACCAGCGCCTGATACACCTGAGTACACCCAAAAACTGAACGCGGTTCCTGCAGACCCTGTGGCGCTTGAAAAATATATAGATGCCGGAGAAAAATCGCACAAGCTGAAGCCAGACAATGAAGCTCGCATAGTATGGAATGATTCGTCAAAAAAGACGACGGCATTCTCCATCGTTTACCTCCACGGTTTTTCAGCTTCTCAATTCGAGGGTCTCCCGGTTCATAAAAATATTGCTGCTAAGTTTGGATGTAATCTTTACCTCTCACGGTTAGCCGAACACGGTATAGACACTGCAGCTGCCTTACAAAATCTTACACCTGACAAATATTGGGAGTCAGCCGTGAATGCTTTGGCTATCGGTAAAAGAATTGGCGACAAAGTGATATTGATAGGCACAAGTACAG
>JBBQSI010000201.1:0-6519 GCA_038213975.1 Chitinophagales bacterium | reverse complement strand
TTACGAACACCCCCCTGTGTACTACAAGATAATCTGAAAAACAAAACCCTTTACCAGCAAGGGTTGTAAGATTTAAACATTAAAAAAATACCCAAAAAAAGATGAAAATTGCTGTTTTTGCTGCAATGTGGGTTAAGTTTTTCTTCAAGTGAATTTTTGTGTCGAAAGTTATAAATTATCTATTACCCAACTGGGTCAATATTCTTCCAATATTTCTCACAGTAAAAATGGAACGCATTTACCGGGGTTTGTTAACACAATGTCAATACCCGCATGCCCTTAAACTGGGCAGATCAATTGCCATCTTATATACCATAAAACAACAGTGATCTGAAACATTTTTTACTAATTAAATTTATAACCGTGAAAAGATTTTTACTCTCATTATCTATTATTACAGCACTTGCGGCTTGTAATACTGAAAGTCAAAAAGACGATACCAGGGACATCCAGTTACTAACGGATTCTACCGCATATCAAAATGATTATTATGCCGATACCACTGCCAAGCAGGCTGGCCAGGCTCTTGTAGAGGAGCCTAAGGCAAAAGTGGAAACCAGGGTCATTACCCGGGTGCAAAAGGTATATGTTCCCGTAAAAGCCCAACCTTCCTATCCTGTATATGAACCACCGGTTGCAATGCCCCCGATCGCTAATCCTGTTCCTGCTTCAGTACCCGGACAGTCAACAAATACTGACAATACCGTAGGTACAGGCGACGCCGGAGCAGGCCCTTCCACAGATGGCACAGAAACTGCCCAGGTGGAGAAGAAAAAAGGATGGAGCAATGCCACAAAAGGTGCGGTGATTGGTGCCGGTGCCGGTGCAATAGGCGGCGCAGTGCTGGCGAAGAAAAAAGGCCTTGGAGCAGTAGTGGGTGGTGTAGTAGGTGCTGCCGGCGGCTACATTATTGGCAAGGATGTGGATAATCGTAAGGCTGGTAATTAGTAATTCGCATTTTAGACACAGAAATCCGGTCGCAAGGCCGGATTTTTTTTTGAATATGCGAAGAGAGGAATGTGGAAATTTTCTGATTTCGTATAAAAGCTATGAATGAGCAATTAGCAATGCATCTTGACGTTTATATGTTGGCGCTGGCACAGTTTTCTCCCGGTGACAATCCCGACCCAAACCGATTTACTAAAATTTGAAAAAATGAAACACTTATTAATTGCACTCTCAGTCGTTTTGACAATGGCTGCCTGCAAAAACGAAAAGTCTGATTCGCGAAACATTGACCTGCTGGCGGATTCTACAGCCTATAATAATGATATGTATTCCGACACCAGCAATATGTATAAAGCAGAGGAAGAATTGCAGCCGGCGGTACCGGTAAAAAGTGTAACAACACACACGTCATCAACAACTACCGCGCCGCGAAGCACAACGAAAACCTCGTCTTCCACATCAACAAGTTCCTCAAACCAGGGAACACAGACCACCCAAACTACTACAACAAAGGAAGGTTGGAGTAGTGCCGCGAAAGGAGCCGTAATTGGTGCCGGCGCCGGTGCGATTGGTGGAGCCGTAATCAGTAAGAAGAAACCCGTGCAAGGTGCCGTGATAGGTGGTGCAGTTGGTGCAGCAGGCGGTTACATAATTGGTAAAGACATTGACAAGCGAAATGGGCGTTAGTTTCTGATGAAAACACAGTGTTAACACTAAGGCTTTCGACATTAAAAATAGCCGGAGGACTTTAGTTTTTCAGGAAATTTTCCAGAACATAACTTTTTATTCATTTTTTGAAACTTCACCCCAAACAAACAAAAATGAAAATTGTAACCCTGGCCATCGCAGTCAGCCTTTTAATGACCGCCTGTAGTAGCAACAGCGATACTCAAACCACCCGGGAGATTCTTGCTGATACTTCCACCACGAGTGCTTATGATAACAGCATCAATACCGACACAGGTAGCCTTGTACCTCCCACCGCCACCGCAATGCTGGCGGCAGAGGCTTCCCCTGTGGCACACGCAAAGACTTTAACAACAAAAAAAGCAACACCTGCTAAAACTGTAGTGACAAGCACGACGGCACCAGCTGCCACCACCCCGCAAGCACCAGCTGAAATGGCAACAGAAACAACCGCTGCTACAGAAGCCACACCGGCTGAAGCTGTAGAGCCTGAGAAAAAGCAAGGCTGGAGCAATGCTGCAAAGGGAGCCGTAATCGGAGCCGGCGCAGGAGCTATAGGCGGCGCTGTGATCAGTAAAAAGAAAGGCAAGGGCGCGATTATCGGTGGTGTACTTGGTGCAGGTGCAGGCTACATTATTGGTAAGGGCAAAGACAAAAGACAAGATTCCACAGCAAACTAATTATATCAATGCATTTGGAAAGCCCGGTTTATCCGGGTTTTTCATTTGTAACACTTTTGCGAAATACAAATCACCCAGGTACGCACTGGAAAAAACCGAAGACGACCTCCTTGATTTTAGAGGTGGCCTTGCCATCTTTAAAAATGAATCCATTAATTTTGCAGTCCTTTTTTGGCCCGGTAGTTCAATGGATAGAATAGGAGTTTCCTAAACTCTAGATACAAGTTCGATTCTTGTCCGGGCTACAATTATCCTTATCCAACTTTTCTGCACTTTGTCTATCATTACTTGAAATCCTTAACTGGCAAGGCTTTCATAGGAAGTCCGTAATCTGGACAAATGCGGGGTTTTTTGCGACATCGCAACATTGCAACAAGTTTGTATTTTTTTCAATTCTTTTTTTGGAAGTTCGATTCCCATTTTGTTGTTGCACTCCCTGGTAAATTCCTCCTGATTTATACTTTCATGCGGCGTAATGTTACACCATTGAGCCAGGTCTTTTCATTATACCATGTTGAGGTATCCTCATTTTTGACTATTGTATCCTCAGTGTTTACTGTTGCATCTTCAGAGTGTGAAGATCCACAACTTTCAAAAAATGTATACACACAAAAGCAAATAAAACCAATGATGGAAAATTCAAAAAATATTTTTGCTTAAAATGAACATTAATTGTCAAAATCAATTCAAGGCAAATGCAATATAGTTGCCGGTGGCTTTCCCGCCACGACCGCCGCCTGCCGCTATCACCACGTACTGCTTGCCGTCAACCTTGTAGGTTATAGGAGTAGCAAATCCGCCTGCCGGGAGTTGATACTCCCATAATATCTTACCGGTTTTTTTATCGAAAGCACGGAATTTTTCATCTTTTGTGGCTCCGATAAAAATAAGACCTCCAGCGGTAACTACGGGTCCGCCATAGCTCTCTGTTCCTGTTACAGGAATGCCCTTTTTTGTAAGTTCAGGATATTCTCCAAAAGGAACGCGCCATAAATAGTCTCCCGTGTTAAGATCAATTGCATTGAGTGTTCCCCATGGTGGCTTGATGCCGGGATAACCTTCTTCGTCGGTAAGTCTTTTCCAAACTTTATTTACATAAGCAGGCTTGAAGCCGAATTCTTTTTTCTTTTCTTCTCCAGAGGGGGCGTCTTCGCTATGCTCACTTGCCGGCTGCGACCTGATGAAACCTGCCCGTGGATCCATCAAAAATCCAACGATAGCGTTGCGTTCATCGTCCGTTAGTTGATGGAAGGCTGGCATTCTGCCACTGCCTGATTTAACGATATTTTTAATTTCATTAAAAGTCCTTTTCTCCCCGATATTGGTAAGGTTTGGAAATGCCGACCCGCTACCCCGGCGATCTTCACCGTGGCAAGCCGCACAATTAATTGCATAAAGTGCATGGCCTCGCGACAGGGAAGCAAATTCTTTATTTCTCGATGCGGTGTCTACCATCTGCAGCAGCCATGGATCGTCATTGGCATTCTGATAAAGTATGCCATCAGGATCTATGGCATTACCGCCCCATTCAGCACCGCCGCTATAGCCGAATAGTAGCGTGCCTTTTTCATTTGGAGGCTGAAACTTATTGTCTGAGCGAAACTGCTGAAACTGATCCAGTATGTATGCATGGGCTTCGGGTGAAATATTGGTAATATCATCTTCGGTAAAAACCTGGTGAGAAAAAGGCAGGGGCTTTAAAGGGTATTTTTGCGTGGGCCATGGATTTTCACCGGGCAAGCCATTTGTGGGCACCGGCTTCTCCTCTACGGGAAATATGGATTCTCCGTTCTCCCTGTCTAACACATATACGAATCCATCTTTCGTTGCCTGTACTACCACGTCTATTGATTTACCATTACGTGTGATGGTAGTAAGATTTGGAGGGCATGGATGGTCGCGGTCCCAGAGATCATGGTGAATAGTTTGATAATACCATTTCATTTTGCCTGTTTCAGCATCTAATGACATAATACAGGTAGCAAATAAATTTTGACCTTCGCGATTGCCACCGTAGAAATCCGATGCTGGCGAACCCGTACCAAAATAAACAGTACCCCGCTTTTCGTCAACTACTAATCCGCTCCAGTTATTAACGGCGCCTATTTCTTTCCACGCATCTTTCGGCCATGTATCATATCCAAATTCGCCGGGCCTTGGTAGTGTATGAAATATCCATTTTAGTTTTCCTGAAACGATATCGAAACCCCTTACATGCCCCGGCGCTGCATCACCTGATTCAGAAACGCTGGATCCGAGTACCAGGGTATTCTTGTAAACTACCCCTGGCGTACTTGCAGATACTGATAAGGAATCAATACTGGTTTCAAGGCCATCCCCCAGGCCGGCATGCAAGTCTGCGCTTCCATTCGTGCCGAAGCTGGCCATTGATTTGCCATCCGAAGCATTGATGGCGAAAAGTTTATTTCCGACAGTATACAGAATCCGTTTATCGTCTCCATCTTCCCAGTAGACCACACCACGGCTTGTATTAAAACGCGTATTGGTTTTTGCAGGTTGAAATCTCCACAATTGTTTTCCTGTGGCGGCATCCAACGCAAAAAGTTGCAGCGCTGACGATGTAGCATACAGAACTCCGTTTACAACGATAGGCTGGCATTGAATTGCTTTTGGCCGCTGCTGCTGTTTCCCGTTAGTTGTGTCCACCGGCTCGGCAGAATCATATATCCACGCTACTTTGAGGCCGCTTACATTCGAAGTATTTATCTGGTCTAATGGCGAGTACCGGTTTCCTGCTTTGTTACCCCCGTATACAGGGTAGTCTTTGCCAGTTTGGAAGGATGTTTCAGGATGCTGACATCCACTGATTATCAAAAACCCGAGTGCAAATGGCGTGAATATACTCTTCATGTAATTGGTAGTTAACCGTCTTATTTTTTAGGGTAAAAATCATTAAAATATTTTCCAGGAAAAAATTCCCAGGGTTTGATGCTAATGTGGATAAGGCTATGGACAACCCGTGGTAAAAGCTGACCAAAAAAACCATTTTTGAAAGAGGCTGGTCACTGGTAATTTGTACGCGTGCTCCCGTGTTTTGATTTTCTATGCTGATATCGGAATCTATGGCATCGTTTCTAAAACCGGAGATTAGCTGGTCATTCAAGTGTTGGTTACTTTCAAGCTCTTTTGAATAAGTGATTTCGCGGTTTTCTATTTTCCAAGTTCATCGGAAACATTGCCTTCCGCCTTACCCATTTGCATCATCCGGCAGATAAAGGTGCGCTTGTATAATACCATTTGAAATATTGGACTGCGGCGGATTGAAAGCGTTGCAGCACCGATGGCCAGTGCATTAAATGATATCACTATTTTTTTGTCACATCGATAATACCGCCAGTTTCATGGCTTTTGTAAAGGCAACATTGTATGCCTGAGCTGCATATCCACCACCACCCGGGTATTGATTTTTGATACCTCCCGGGTGCTCTCTGTCATAATCTAAAGCACGAGGATGCTCGGGGTAAAGTCCATGATTGTATTTTAATTTAATAAGATCACGCATAACAGCAAAAAGGTTCACCTGGCCTTCATCATTAAAAACTTCCTGGTATTTTACATACGGCTGATCAACGGTTACATTACGGTAGTGAACATGGTTTATGCGGTCCCTGGAACCAATGTAATGAAGCACTTCCAACGGGTCTTCTCCCATCTCCCTGCTTACACCGCAATCGAAAGTCATTCCGTTTGATGGACTGTCAACAATGTCAAGCATTCGTTTCCAATCCTGGAAGGTTGCCATTATCTGCGCATGGCCATGCGATATGGGGATCGGCGGATCGTTAGGATGTAAAGCCATGCGTACCCCAGCTTTTTCAGCCACAGGTATTACGGCCTTTAAGAAATAGGTAAGGCTGTCCCACAGCATTTCGGCTGTTTGGGGTTTCCCCATTTTTTCATCGGTCGGTAAATCTTTGCCTTTTTCATAATCGAAAGCCGTATTTGATGCGCCGCCGCGTGCTTTTGTTTCATAATATCCCTCCATAAGGCGGTGTGCATAGAAATTGTATTCTACTATCGGCAATTTCGCTTCGCCCGCGGCAACGAGTGAATCCTGTATCATTTTGATCTCCTGGTCGCGTCCGTCCCTGCCATAAATGGTATTTGGGTGGCCGCCAATCATCATGTTTATAACATTGAGACCTTCTGCCTCAAACGGGTCCATGATTTTCCGTAAGCTTTC
>JBBQSI010000200.1:0-6570 GCA_038213975.1 Chitinophagales bacterium | reverse complement strand
CCTCGATGGACCATTCCAGGTGATTGCGAGATGGAAGAATATTATCCTGAATGGCCTTGATGAAAAGTATTTCCAGGATTATATTCATACCGTAAAAACAATTTCCGCTGACGAGATTCAAGAGCTCGCAAATAAATACCTGCAGCCGGATGATTTTTATGATTTGATTGTTATTTGATAGCTTTCAGGAAAATGTTTCCATGAAATTCCTGATAAGATTATTGATCACTGCAGCCGTAGCCTACGGTCTTGCCATGGTGCTGTCACCGAACGTTACGATCAATTCATTTGGCTCGGCAATCATTTTTGTATTGATATTGGCGATACTTAACGCCATTGTAAAGCCAATACTTGTAATACTCACGCTGCCCATTACTATTTTGACACTTGGACTTTTTTTATTGGTGATCAATGTGATCATCATTTTAATTGCTGACAAGTTTGTGCCCGGTATAAAGGTGCACGGCTTTCTTTGGGCATTTATTTTTGGGTTGTTACTTTCCGTGATTTCGTCAATGCTTACCGGCCTGGAAAAGAAGGGGTAGCCTCACAGGCTTATGTTTTCAGCGAAATCAATAATTATTCTCCATGCACTTTGACCGTAAAGATCTTTCAAACAAAACGCTGATCCATCTGTATGAACAGTTAGTTTTTCCACGGATGATCGAAGAAAAGATGTTGCTTTTTCTTCGGCAGGGAAAGATCTCAAAATGGTTTAGTGGTATCGGGCAGGAAGCAATATCGGTCGGTGTTACCTGCGCTCTTCAACCTGATGAATGGATAATGCCGCTGCACAGAAATCTTGGTGTCTTTACTGCCCGTAATATCCCTTTGCAGAAGCTTTTCCAGCAGTGGCAGGGTGAATACGAAGGATTCACAAAAGGAAGGGACCGTAGTTTTCACTTCGGCAGCAAAGCACATTACATATGTGGAATGATCTCGCATCTCGGTCCACAGCTCACTATTGCCAATGGTACAGCGCTGGCGGCAAAATTGAAGGATGAAAAAAAAGTAAGCATTGCTTTTACCGGAGAGGGAGGCACGAGTGAAGGAGATTTTCATGAAGCGCTAAATGTTGCCTCCGTCTGGGACCTGCCGGTGATTTTCGTAATCGAAAATAATGGCTATGGACTCAGCACTCCTGCGCATGAACAATTCCGTTGCAAGCGGCTTGCCGACCGGGCGGTCGGCTATGGTATGGAAGGAGTGCAGATTGATGGCAATAATATCCTTGAGGTGTATAACACTTTTGAGGGGCTGCGAAAACACTGCATCGAAAAGCAGCGGCCCTACCTGGTAGAATGCATGACCTTCAGGATGCGCGGACACGAGGAAGCCAGCGGAACGAAATATGTTCCGAAAGAAATGTTTACAACCTGGATGGAGCGGGATCCCATAAAAAATTATGAACGGTTTTTGATCGAGGAAGGCATTTTGGACAATTATGGCTTAGCAGCTATTAAGGATTCCTGCAGGGAGAAGTTAAGAGTACTTGACAAACCTTCACTTACGCAAACGGCTAAACGAAAACAGGAAAATCTACGACATGAAGAGTTAAATGATGTGTACGCGATGACGAAACCCGGCACAGGTGCGAATGGGATGGAGAGAGTTGCGAATGTTCGCTTCATCGATGCCATCAAAAACGGCTTAAAGACAGGGTTGAAAGAATTTCCCGAACTCATCTTAATGGGCCAGGATATTGCCGCCTATGGCGGGGCTTTTAAGATCACTGACGGATTTTTAGAAGAGTTTGGAGAACAGCGCATACGAAATACGCCGCTTTGCGAAAGCGCTATTGTCGGTGCTGCGCTGGGTTTAAGCCTCGAAGGTTACAAAAGCGTAGTCGAGATGCAGTTTGCAGATTTTGTGTCGGTGGCTTTCAATCAAATAGTAAATAATCTTGCCAAGATCCACTACCGCTGGGGTCAGTCGGCAGACGTGGTTATCAGGATGCCAACCGGCGCCGGTGTGGGAGCCGGTCCCTTTCACAGCCAGAGCAATGAAGCCTGGTTTGTACATACGCCCGGGTTAAAAGTGGTTTACCCCTCTACACCGGAAGATGCAAAAGGGTTGCTGATTGCTGCTATACGAGATCCTAATCCCGTTATGTATTTCGAGCACAAGACGCTTTACCGTAGCGTTACCGGCGATGTGCCGGTTGGTGCATATGAAGTGGAGATTGGTAAAGCACGCCAGGTTCGGTCAGGCGATGACGTGAGTATCATTACATATGGCATGGGTGTGCATTGGGCATTGAGTGTTGCAGATGAAAATGATTTCTCTGTTGATATTATTGACTTGCGCACGTTATTGCCATTTGATACCATCGCCATAAAAAGTACCGTAAAAAAGACCGGTAAGGTATTGGTGTTACATGAAGACACCCTAACGGGCGGCATTGGTGGCGAGATTGCCTCCTGGATTGCGCAGCATTGTTTTGAATTCCTGGATGCCCCGGTAATGCGATGTGCCTCATTAGATACGCCAGTACCGTTCAATACGGAGCTTGAGAAAAATTTTCTTGCGAAAGCAAGGTTACAGGAAAGTCTGCAGCGCCTGGTAAATTATTGAGGTCATCTATTTTTCTTCCGGAACAAATTTTAAGGAGATAGAGTTTACACAGTGCCTCGCGTTTTTTTGCGTCAATCGTTCTCCCGTAAAAACATGGCCCAGGTGAGCGCCACAATTGTTACAAATTATCTCGGTACGTCGTCCATCTGCGTCCGGCACTTTCGTAACGGCCCCGGTAATTTCGTCATCAAAGCTTGGCCAGCCGCAATGCGAATCGAACTTATCCGTAGAATTATATAAGGGCGCATTACAACGGCGACAAATGTAGGTGCCGCTGGCCTTGTTATTATTGTATTCCCCGGTGAACGGCATTTCAGTCCCTTTATGCACGATCACTTTTTCTTCATCCGGCGTCAGTTTGTTGTACTCCATTTTCTTGATTTTAATGATTCAAAGACATATCTCAAAAGCCGTTCCTGATTATAACACTTATGATTGGATCCGGTTGAGATCAATCTGCGGACTATCGGTCAGGCAGGTTAAACGAAAGCATCAATTTTCTTAGCGAGTTTGTGATCCTTTTCTGTTACGGTGTCTCCTTTGTCGTGAGTGTTAAGCCAAATTTCCACGGTGTTGTAAAGGTTCGTCCATTTGGGGTGGTGATCCATTTTTTCCGCCGCAAGTGCAACCCGCGCCATGAAGGCAAAAGCTTCTGAGAAATCTTTGAATTCAAACTTGCGATAAAGGGTGTTTTTCGTTTCCTGCCACATGGTTTAGAAGATTAAGTGTTGTTTATTTTTTATTTTTTCGTTCGTCATTTCGGTTATGAGTTGCACCACCGGTATTACACGAATTGTTTTTAAGAGGATGTCTTTATCCTCTCCTGTCAGCATATTATCTTTTATCAGCCAGAGGAAATCCAAGTGCCTGAATTCGGGCAAAAGGTATTCTCCATCATCTTCATTATTGTAGAGATAATGATGCACTGTGCCGGATAACTGGCCATATTGATAGATGGGAAAGAAATATTTTCTCTCTTTTTTGTTGAGCTGTATTTCAATGTTGTTGTTGATTCTGAAGTCAAAATTTAACCATTGATTCAGTTGCCAGCAAAACTTGTACTGCTCAACAGGTGCTACGATGCCCATCAATAGTGTGTTGGCGAAAAAATCATCAACCATTACGCTATTGTCAATTCTCAGTTTCATCTCACCCGGGATTGTTAGAAAGTAAGTTCAAAGATATGTTGCTGACCCTCTCTTTGAAGGGTAACCTTTACAGTCTCACCTTTTTTGTACTTACTCAATACATTCATATAACTCATGAGGTCAGTGAAAGAATTATTATCAATGGCATTGATGACATCACCTGCAAGGATACCCGCTTTTTGAGCTGCTCTTCCATCAACTACAGCATCTGCTCTTACGCCATCATCGTTGTTATAAGTGTAGTCAGGCATAATACCGAGGCTTACAGTGAATCGGGGTACCTCTGGACCCGATTCAGCTGTTTTGGAGAACGCAAGTTTGTCCATTGAGTTTGTTTTTTCAATGACATCGTAAATAAATTTTATTACCTGTAGTTCACCCACGTAATTGATTTTGTCCGCGTCATCGCTGGGTTTATGGTAATCTTTGTGTGAACCTGTAAAAAAAAATAAGACTGGAATGTCCTTAAGATAAAAAGCGGTATGATCACTTGGACCGATACCACTTGAATCAAATTGAAATTGAAAATATTTTGATTTAGAATCGAAGACTTTAGACCAGGCCGGGGAGGTACCTACACCGCCAACTGTCAGGAGGTGAGTCGATGGATTCAGTCTTCCTACCATGTCGGCATTCACCATGTAATTAACTTTCTCCAGGTCGATGGTAGGATGATTGGTAAAATATTTGGAACCATACAATCCCATCTCCTCTCCGGAAAAGCAGATGAATAAATAATTGTTTTTTTTAAATCTCGCTTTTTTCAGCATTCTTGCCATCTCCAGGATCAGCGCCGTCCCGCTGGCATTGTCATCAGCCCCATTGTGGATAGATCGTGCACCCGTCCAAAGGGAATTGTGTTCGCCGTAGCCCAAGTGGTCGTAATGTGCGCCGATAATTGTTGTGTGGGGTGCACCGTTATCAAGCATTCCGATCACGTTGGTCGCAGAATTTTTCTTGTCACCAACAGATAATTTCAAATCAATCTCCAGGTTAGAAGAAGGGTCGGTTAAATGTTTTTCTGCCGCAACTTTAGTGATATAAATCACCGGAATTTTAAGGGCCGCTAAAGAAGAAAAGGGATGAAAAGCGAGATCATCATCTGCGGTATTGCTGTTGAAAACGAAAACAGCATTGGCGCCCTTCTGTTCATAGCCAGCGGCCACTGCCCGTATCGCAGGCTCGTAATCAAAGTGAGGATTCGCCGAGTTTTTTTCCGCTAAATCTTTAATATCGAGAAACCATGGGCTTCCGTGTTCCTTGAACGCAGGCACGCTGAAGGCTTGCAGTGAGCCTTCTGATCCGAATAGTAAGGGAAAGTATTCTGCCATTGGTCTGAGCTCTTCTCCATTGATCAGTAACCGCGACGCGGGCATCATCGTTTTTCCCTGGTCAATGTCAAATTTTTGTAAATAGGAAGCATTTTCACCTTTCGGGATCAATCCTATTTCATTGAACTTTGCAACAAGGTAATCAGCAGCCAGCTTCTCACCTGCTGACCCGGTCTCTCTTCCTTCCAGTTTGTCATCGCTCAAAAATGCAATTTCACTTTGCAGGTTTTGCACAATAGCCCTGTCGGCTTTTTTGAGTTTTTGGGATTTTAGGGAAAACGAAACCAGTAATAACAATGAGAATATCCATTTCATTTGAAGAAGCATTTACATGTGCAAATCTACAACCTTGTAAAAAGTTAACTTTTAAACCTGTTTCAGGTTTTAAGACAGATGCATAACGATACACAATAGTTGTTTTCGGAATTCGTAACAGCGGGACAACCTATTCAAAGTATTTTTACCGATTATCAAACAAGATTTGAGAAAGCAGATCAATATTGCCCTGGTGGGTAATCCTAATAGTGGAAAGAGTTCTCTTTTTAATTCCCTCACCGGGCTTAATCAGAAGGTAGGAAATTTTCCGGGAGTGACAGTTGATAAGAAAACAGGAACCACAAAACTCTCTGAAGAAACAACAGCCAACATCATTGACCTTCCGGGGATGTACAGTCTCTATCCCCGCCGGGATGACGAGTGGGTATCTTACAAGGTGCTGCTGGACGAAGATCCCCGTAATCCTATCGATTTAATTGTATTAGCAGCGGATGCCTCCAGCCTGAAGCGGAACCTGCTTTTTTGCTCGCAGATCATAGATTTGAAGAAACCAGTGGTTGTAGCATTGACGATGCTGGACCTGGCAAAGAATAAAAATACACTGGTGGACGTGCCGGGTCTGGAAAGGGAACTGGGCGTATTGGTAGTGCCGGTAAATCCCCGGAAAAACAAAGGCATTTCCTCTTTAAAAAAAGCAATAGAGCAAACTTTATCCAATACCAAACCAGTTAGACAGATCGATTTTGTAAAAGCGCAAAAACTGGCACCGGACGCAGTTGCAAAGATGAAAGATCTCATGCCAGCTTCAACCGATTACCAGCGGCTGCATTATCTTATCAATCACGAGGGACTGTCCTTTGACGCGAGTTTGCAGGAAGCAATGCAGCAAATAGAAATTGCAACTTCTTTTAACCCGGCTAAAACCCAGGCAGAAGAAGTGATGGAACGGTATGCGCGGATAAAAACCATAATGGACCAAACCGTGGTGGAAGCCGATCCGCTGCAACGGAAACTTTTCACCCAGACACTTGATGATATTCTATTGCACCGGATCTGGGGGCATGTCATTTTAATAGGTGTGCTGTTTGCAATTTTCCAGAGTATTTTTCTTGTCGCTCAGTATCCCATGAATTTTATTGAATGGCTGTTTGTGCAATTGAGTGGGTGGCTTGGAAATCTCCTCGGTGAAAGTTGGTTTAGTGATTTGCTTATAAATGGCGTTGTCGCAGGCATGAGTGGGA
>JBBQSI010000199.1:0-6573 GCA_038213975.1 Chitinophagales bacterium | reverse complement strand
TGAGTATGAAATGATCTGCTTTGTTCGCAAGAGATGCAGGAGCGGTAGTGACTTGTGTTCTGGTAAAAAAATAGATGGCACAAATTAGGATAAGCAATGAAGCCGCCCCTGCCAGCTTCTTGATCTGCCTTGAAAAGGGTATAACCCCCACCTGACGAGGTTGATCATGATGATCAAAATCCTCTACGTGCTCCTTAATTTTTTCAAATAATTTCTCTTTCTCAAAAACCGGTGGCTGGAATCCGGCGGCCTCTGCATCCAAATTATAATACCAGTCTTCCACCACTCTTTTTTCGTCAATTGTGCAGGTTCCTTTCAGGTATTTTTCCAATAATTCAGTTTGTATCGGCAGTGGCTTCATGAGAAATAAATAAATTGATCCCTATGGTACACGTGATTGAAGACGCCTGCATGCATCATCTTCCCTTACTCTTCTAAAAATTATTTAAAAACGAGGTATACAGCAATAAGAAACAGGTTAAGATTGCCTTTGAGCTTTTTGCGTAGATAACGAAGGGCCTTACCAATATGAACTTCAGCGGTTTTTGGCGAAATATTTTTTAGTATTGCTATTTCTTTAAGCGAATACCCATTCCGGCTAAGCACAAATACCTCTCGGCATTTCTCTGGCAACTCCTGTAGAGATTCGTTATAAAGTTCAAGTGTGAAGGAATAATTAATATCCTGCTGTGTATTATATTGGGGGGGCAGTTCTTCCTGAACAGATTCAAGCGTCGTTGTTTTTTTAGACAACTGCCTTAAATAAAAAGAGATAACATTATTCTTGGTAGATGTGTATAAGTAAGCTTTAAGACTATGGTTGATCTTTAATTTATCCCTGTGGGTCCAAAGTTTTAGGAAGGTAATCTGTACGATATCTTCAGCGGCTTGTTTACAATTGGTTTTCCGAAAAGCCAAATGCAGTAGCGGATCAGCATAACGCATATAAATTTCCCGGAAAGCCATCTGGTTATGATCTAATGTGACCATTTTAACCAGGTCAATGTCCTCATGTATAGCATAGTTGTATGGCAAGGGTCGTTGTTATTGTAAGTAATTTAGTAAAAAAACGGTACAAAAAACTTTTCTTGCTGCATTTCAAAATGTCGCGTTATTTATGTAGCTAATTTAAATGTGCAAAGGTAAGATGCAACAAAAATATCTGATTACGAGAGAGTGACACCACGATGCCGCTATGAAAACGATCTTTCGGTTACCGAAAGAAAAAGCGACAATTTGAAGCGCACCCGCTTTTCTTACGAAACGGTACCCCAAAATAACTTTCTGGCAACAACGCATTCGTATAAAAATTTCGATCTTGAGCTTCAATTCAAATTTGCGGGCACCGGTTATATAAATGCCGGCGTACAGTTCCGCAGCCAACGCTTAATTACCCCGCTGATGTATTGGCAGGTTACCAGGCCGATTTGTGTAATGGTTATTGGGGCAGTTTGTACGATGAATCGCGGCGTAAAAAAACATTGTTGCAATCGGATAGGGGCAAAAAAATTCTCGGCCGTAACAAATGGAATGATTGCCGCATCCGCTGCAACGGCAGGCACATTTAAATTTGGATATCATTAAAATAAATGGGAAACGAAACTTGCCTTACATGCCCACGATAGTGTACACCTGTCCTTTTTTGGTTGGGAAACTTATTTCATTTTTGCTGTTTTTTACCAACGCTATTTTGTTACCGTTATGGAACACCTGTACGCTGTTTTTCGCCAGCAACCTGCAATCAGATCCGTTGTTGGAAGTGATCTTTGCTTTTGTAAGTGTGTTTTCTTTCCATGTAATGTCTACTTCAAAACCACCTCTCCCCCGCAAGCCAGATACATATCCATTCGGCCATGCATGCGGCAACGCAGGCAACAATTGCAACACGCCGGTATGGCTTTGTAAAAGCATTTCGGCAACAACGGCCGTGGAACCAAACGTACCATCAAGCTGGTAGGCCGATCCAAAGAAGTTAGGTTTCATGCCATATTTCAACTGGTACTGATGATGTTTGTAGGCTTCTTCGGCTTCGCCCAGCCGTAACCACATCATACTAATCCACACACTTTGCCAGCCGCCAAAACTTTTGCCACCCACATAGCTGCCATAACTCTTGTACCGATTATTTGCTTCTTCTACCGCTGCAGCCTCATTGCCGGCCAGTCGCCGTTCCAGTGTTTTGCGTGCTGCTGCAAAAAGCTCCGGTGTGTTGCTGTTAATCTGGCTTGAAGGGAACAGCGCATATAAATGGGAAATATGCCGGTGGCCTATTTCCGGTTCTTTATAATCTTCTATCCACTCCTGCAGCCCACCTGTACGAGCGCTTACTTGCGTAGGAGCCAATTGCTTCAAGGCCGTTTCCAATTTTGATTTAAAATCGGCTTCGAACGGTTTTCCGGGCGTGCTTAAATCGTTGATGGCACGTAAGCAATTCGTAAATAATTCGTGGCAGATCTGCATATCCATATAAGCGCCATAGGTAAATTGATATTGGCTGCCGTCTTCTTTCTCAAACGCATTTTCAGGTGAATGCGACGGGTTGGTAACGAGTTTGCCTGCCATCGGCATTCCGGCAGGAATAGGTTTTAAGAAATCGAGATAAAATTGCGCAGCACCTTTCATAAGCGGATAGGCTTTGGTTCGTAAGAATGCTTTGTTACCCGAAAAACGGTAATGTTCAAACGGATGATGCGCCAGCCAGCCGCCGCCCATCGGCCAAACGCCTACTACGCCATCGGCCGGGGCCGTTCGCCAAAACACATCGGTGAGGTGATGCACCACCCAGCCCCGTGCGTTATACATTACGCTGGCTGTATGCTTTCCATAAAGCGCCAGTGAATCCATTAATGCAAAAAGCGGCAACGTACATTCCTGCAAGTTGGTGGCTTCAGCTCCCATATAATTCATTTGCAGGTTAATGTTGGTATGATAATCCGAACTCCATGGCGGGTTCACCTTTTGGTTCCAGAGGCCTTGCAGGTTCGCAGCCAGGTCGCCCTTCCGAGAGGAAGCAATCAATAAATAACGGCCGTACTGAAAAAGTAATTCCGATAGATACGGGTCTTGATAGTCTGCCTTACGTACGCGATCCAACCGCTCATCCTGTGTCAATGCAAAGGCATCAGCGTTTGGAGAGAGATTAATTTTTACACGGCTGTACAAAGACTGGTAATCCTGCAAGTGAGCGTCAAATATTTTTTTTACCGGTTGGTTCATTGCCTTCCGGATTGTTTGCAAACAGGCTTTATCGGGGTCCGTTCCTTCATAGCTAGTGGCCGCCGCAATGTAAAGCACCAGTTCCGTACTGCCTTCTACCGTCATGAACCCTTCTTTATCAACCATTATCTTTCCGCTTGTAGTGGCGGCTTTTACATACGCAGCAAACCGCATCCCCACCTCCGATCCGCTTTTAGTATTCAAACTATTGATCTGGCCTTGCATGGCGATGCAATGCGGCTCAGAGGCAGCAGTAGTAACAGCATCTTGTTCACGCACTAATTTAATGCGAAGGTTTAACCCAGCCGCCTGATCGCATGAAAATTTTACAACAATAATATTAGCCGGGTGCGATGCAAATACCTCGCGGCGGTAGTTGATCCCTTTGTGGCTAAACTGTGTAACTGCTATCGCAGAGTCAAGACTTAACCAGCGTCGGTAATTTGTGTAAATCGTATCGCCTGTTTCCTCAATGGGCTCTATAAATAAATCGCCTAATGATTGATAGGGCTTTATATGTTCCGGAATGCCCATCATGGTGCGGGAAGCCAGTTGCTCAGCAGAATCGTTCTTACCTTCAAACATCAGGCGCTGCACTTCGGGCAATGCGTTTGCGGACATTGGATTGGCGGCATCTTGCTTATCGCCATCCCAGAGGCTTTCTTCATTCAGTTGAATTCGTTCCTTAAAAACGCCACCAAATACCATGGCGCCTATGCGGCCATTGCCTACCGGGAGCGCTTCCATCCAGCCTCGTTCTTCAAAATGAAACATTTCTTTGAACTCTTTTGTATTATAGGTAAAAACAGCCGGCTGAAACGCGGGTTTGCTAAACCAAAGCTGCATGGGTCGCTGCTGCGAAAAAGTGGGTTCAACGCATAATAGTAAGATCAAAACGGAGAAATAAATCCGTTGCCATTGCAGGTTATATAACCCTCTTGTTCTATACCTTATAAACTTTTGAAAAAGTATACTTATACGATTAGCATTTTCTTTCAAGATTACCGTCCAGCAGATAGTTGTCATATACATGAATTAAAATGAGTTGATTTTATTTACAAGCGCGCTGTCATATACAGAGGTGCGACGGACTTGAAAGAGTTTTAATTAAGTTTCTCAATCGTTATTTTTTAAAGTCTAAGGTGTTTTTTAATGGGAAAGTTCATATTTAAAAACCGGTGTTTAAAAATCCGGATCTATCTCAAACCATAAAAGACCATCACGAACCATTTAAAAATATTTATTCTTGACTCTTCATTGAACGTAGTTGAGTTTGTCCTCGGAGTTCGAAAAGTTATTAAGCCAGCTCAATGCAACGCATTTGATGATAACAAGCTGGCTCAGGACATACCGGCCAGTCCCGACTGAAAAACGATACGGCCGTTGCCGGAGGATTCTAAAACGGCCTCCGGCTGATCCGTAAAATATCCTTGGCTCAAATGCTGCCAGTCTGCTTCGATAATCATACCAAAACCTGCACCACATTAGTATCTGTGCTTTATGTAATTTAAACAAGCTTTCCCGGATGCCGACACAAACAATTAGCAACGCTAACCGGCCCCATCCCTACATCGCGTGTTCTTTTAATGGCAAACCTCTCCTGGGAAAGAGAGGCATAGCACATATTAGAGACTGCTTGCTTATGAAATAGTTACTTTCTGTCTCAAAGTTGTAGGCTTTAATCGCACCATTCACATAGTAACTTGGCCTGATCGCGTACTATCTTGACATTGTATGGGTTTTTGGGATGCCGCGTAGTCCGTGCCTGCTCGAAACTATTCAAAAGCCCAATGCAGCAAAAAGGATGAACTGCTTTATTATTACCCGCCTATAACGCCATGTAAAAAAGCAAACCTCCTGAAATGAGGTTTGCTCTCTACTTAAGTCCACTTGTCAGTCACCGTTACTTTCTTTGGCGGCAGTATAACTGAAGCTTCCATGATTGAAAGAACTTCCTTATGTAATAGAATCAAAAGATTCGAGTCTGGCGATTACATAAAAAAAGGCTGCCTCAAATAGTGAGACAGCCTTTTTTGTGCCCGGAACAGGAATCGAACCTGCACTACCTTGCGGTAACCAGATTTTGAGTCTGACGCGTCTACCAATTCCGCCATCCGGGCGAAGCAGCCATGAGCTATGTGCTTTGAGCTCTCAGCCTTGAAGACCTTCCGGCAGGCAAATTAACATTCAACATTCAACATTCAACATTCAACATTCAACATTCAACAGTAATTTCTACAGGAGCGCAATATTACGTATTTGACTTATCCTGTCCAAAATGCGCTGTAAGTATTTTTTCTTATAATAGTATTCCTTCACCTGCTCCAATTCTACCTTGCTAATGGTCTCGTGATTGTAGTTTTCGATGATCAGGGCTACTTCTGAGTATAGGTCATTCTGCACCTGCTTTGCCATCTGTTCCGTTTCAGCAATCTTCTTGCTGTCGGCATCTCCTTCCAAATCCATCAATTGCTCATTAATATCCATTACTTCGGCCAAAAACATTGGATCGAGGTTGAATTTTTCCTCATCCAGAGCCATATCATGCATTTGCAGTACATAACGGATCGTTTCATCTGGATTTTGAAAAGTCTTGAATGCTTTGTTGATATCAGAAGATTTCGAAAGCGCTTCTGTCTGTTCGGCTGAGGATGCCTGCGAGAAAAAGTCGGGGTGATACTGACGACTTAACTCATAAAATTTCGCTCGCACCAGCTTGCTATCCGGCTTCATTTGTACGGGTATGCCGTAGAGTTCAAAATAGTTCATACTGTTAATACTTGGAATCGTACTTACATTTGCGTGATCAATGCAGCTACTATGACAAAGATCGGTTTAATACGGGAAGGTAAAAAACCTTCAGACAACCGGGTGGCATTTACTCCGGCACAATGCAAGTGGATAAAAACGAATCTGCCGGCTATTGATGTCGTTGTTGAATCATCCCCAGATCGCTGTTTCAGTGATCGGGAGTATAGAATGGCTGGAACAGAAGTCACGAACGAGTTGGGTGATTGCGATATCCTGATGGGAATCAAAGAAGTTCCGGTTGAAATGCTGATACCGGGAAAAACATACTTGTTTTTTTCGCACACAAAAAAGTTACAGGAATACAACCGGAAGCTTTTCAAAGCGATTATAAAACAGAAAATTACCCTTATTGATTATGAGTGCCTGGAACATGATGATGGACAGCGCATACTTGGCTTTGGCTTTTTCGCCGGAGTTGTTGGGGCGCACAACGGAATTATGGCTTATGGAAAGCGCAGCAGAAATTATGATTTGCAGCGGGTATACCAGCAACGCAGTTTCCGTGATTTGATCCATACTTATTTTGGTTTGAAGTTTCCGAATATT
>JBBQSI010000198.1:0-6584 GCA_038213975.1 Chitinophagales bacterium | reverse complement strand
ATAATCGCTTGACAATAGTGTCATACAGACTCTTGTATTTTTCAATTGCTTTTTCCAGGCTATAATATTTTTCTGCCCCTGCAGCGATTACCTCGCCTAAAAATTTCTTACCCGGGTTTTCATAGATCTCTTTAATTTTTTTAGCAGCTTCGCCCAGGCTTTCCGCTGAAAAATCGCTCACTACTATCCCGGAAGAAGTATCCTTAATAATACTTTCCAGGTCACCCACCCCAGCGTTCGTAACGACCGGGATGCCCATGGCCATCATTTCCCCGTGCTTGGTAGGTGAAGAAGATAATTTTGAAAAGCACGGCTTGATAAAAAAAACTGACAGGTCACTTATCGCTAAATACTTTGGAACGTCAGCTCTGCTGGCATGCACTACCGCCAGCTGATCAACTGGAATATTATTTTCCCGGCACAGCTTTTCTATTTCCGATCGGGCATGCGGCGTGATAAAGAGCAGCCTGGTTGCCGGAACCAGTTTCATAACTTTAACGCATAGCCGAAGCAGCTCGTCCGTCATATACCAGCTACCCAGCGACCCGAGATAAGACACAACAAAATCGTCCTGTGAAAAATCCAAATGATTTCTTACTTCCTGCTTTTCTTCTTCACCGACGGTTTCCGGGTTAAAAAGTGCAAGGTCAACGCCGCAGGGAATTACCTCAACAGGAATTTTTTTATCATACTCCGGTAAGCGTTTGATGATCTGCTTGGCGGCCTGTGTAAGGCAAACGATACCATCGCTTGCTCTTACTTCTTCCTCTTCTTTCTTTTTAAAATACCGGTAGACTTTCCGGTAATAAAATTTATCCTGCTTCCAGAGATTTCCATCTACGCGGCCATCTGCATAAAATTCCCTGATGTCGTGCAGGAACTTTATCCCCGTTTTATGCTTTAACCAAAGGCCAACGAGTGCAGGCAGCCCCGCCCGGGTATGCACCATTTCAAATGGATCAGACTCGTGTAATCGCATAGCCTCCCGCCGGAACTTCGACACATCGTAGACAGATGAAATAACCGGTGGCCATTTATGATATTTTACCGGTGCCCATTTGATATCAAGCCCGGCGAGTTGGCCCTCGATCTCCTTTTTCCCTGCCGAAAACCTTGATGGCTTTTCAGCACTCAGGATTGTAAAGCGATAGCCTTTCCTCGATAAGCCGACCAGGTAAGGTAACACCTGGCTCTGTCCTAAAGGATCTGTCAGGCCATCATAAGAAATAAAAAGTATGTGCGGGGCTGGGGGCAATTGCAAAAGTTTTGTCGGAAGCTGGCCATAACCGTGATGCATGAAATTATGATAGTAATTTAGAAAAGTGGAAACCCATAGCAGCCTGCTCAATGATGCATAACACGAAAGGAATTGTTTTACGGACGGTGAAGTACGGAGAGACATCCGTGATAGCCAAAATTTTCACAGAGATGTTCGGTGTGCAATCCTATATGGTAAATGGCGTACGCACCAATTCAAAAAAGTCAAAAGCCCATTTTTTTCAGCCTGCCTGCGTGCTGGACCTCGAAGTTTATCATAGTGATCTCAAGAACCTGCAACGTATAAAAGAATTACGTTGGCATTATCTATACCAGGATGTGTTGAGTGATGTGCTAAAAAATTCAGTGGCACTTTTTATCGTGGAGCTTCTATACAAATGCTTGAAACAACCCGAGCAAAACTCGCCACTTTATGAATTCACAGAAAATGCTTTAATGCAGACAGACAGATCAGGCTATGAAGTTGCTGCAAATATTCCTTTGTATTACCTTGTTCACCTGCCGGCATTTTTTGGTTTTAGTATCCAGAAAAATTATTCAGCAGGCAATGCCAATTTTGAACCTGAAGAAGGCAAATTTTCCGGCGAAGCTGAGACTACCGCGGGCAGCGACAGTGCAACACCCCTCATCCTCTATAACATTTTGAAAACTTCTTCCATTCCGGAATTAACGACGCTCAAAATGAGTCGACATCAGCGCACGAAAGTCTTTGCGGAAATGCTTGTGTTTTACAATTACCATTTTCCTGAATTCGGTACGCTAAACACGCTCAACGTTATGCAGGCGATATTCTAATCGACGCACTAAAGGATGATATCTTTTTCATTATCCCAATTAGCGCGGATATTTATTTTTTGATTGATGGAAAGCACTTTCTCCGGCTGAAGTTTTTCGGCATAATTTCCGGGATCCCATTTACCATTTTGATTCCTGTCTTCCAATATGCGCATTTCATAATCACCGGGGTTGAAGAGGCGAACGCTGATTGAAGGGCCTGTCAGCGGAAAAGAGTTCACGACATTATTGTTGGTAATGAATTGCAAGACTGGATTGGCATATTTCTCCAGATTTGTGAAGTTTAATTTTAACGTGCCATAATCACTTTCCTTTTTCGTTTTGAACGCCAGCGTATCTGGCTTTATCAGCTTATTACCAGCGCTGTCGGTAGCAAAATCTTCTTCGATTAGCAGCCTGTAGTCTGTATCTTCCTGCCAGGGGAAAATAATACTTACAATTTTCCTGGTACTGTCCAGGGAAATGCGGGCATTCGAATATTGATTGAAAAGCGTATCCTGCAGCGTAATTTTCGCAGTATCAAAATCGGCCAAAGGAGTGGGCAGCGTAAGGGTCAAAGGCGTCAATAAATCCTGCGGTGCCGAACCGGCAGAGGGCAACAGTTTCAGCGGCTTGTCTTTCACAGGAGCGGGAGTGCCGCTTCCTTTTTGTACCGGCTTTTCTTCATTATATGCCAACAGGCCGATCGTGCCCGGGTTAGCATCTATCACTATCACTGAGTCTGCAAAGGCAAAGAGGTAAGTTTTGTTACTGTAATATTTTTGTCCTCCTTCATCTTTAAGCGCGAATATATTGTAAGTGCCACCCGCAAGATTTGTGAATGCAAAATTTCCTGATGAATCTAACCGGGCGATATAACGAGGCTTGTGTTTCAGTACCGCCGAGTCATCCAGGTCGCTGTACAACATAACAATAAGGGTACTATCAACTTTTCCTGTTTCTGCAAGTTTTACGTTGCCTGAAAAAGTAAGCGAATCAATGTACGACCCCGTCGAAAAAACATACTTGTAATTGCGGTAGGGATTATTCTCATTGATATCCTGGACAGCATTCCCCAGGTCAATCACATACGTTGTATTGGGTTGCAGGGTGTCGCGAATCCTGATGGTGACATCCCGCAATTTCCAATTCACATCCGGGCTGCGGGTAGGAGTAGGAGAAACGAGCAAATTTTTCTGTATGTCTCTTACCTGGACATATTCATCAAACGAAAGTGTGATTGTTTTGCCGGAAAAATTGGTTGTCCTGTTTTCTGGAACTGCTCCCAGCAACACTGGTGGCAACGAGTCCCGGGGTCCGCCGGTGGGCGAACCAATTTGCGCACAACCACCTGCCAGTTCTGCAAACAGGTACAGCGCGGAGATCATCAAAACGAAAAAGGGAAACGACTTACATCTCATTTACGGAAAAAAGCAAACATAATTGCTTTGCTATTATAAATGGTTGCGGGCTGCTTAAAATACTATTAAATCTCCTGCTCGGCTTCCTCCGGAATTTCATGCAGGGCGATAGCCATGTTGTTTGTTTTTACAAATTCACACCAATGGCAATCCGGCTTACCACAACCAGTATAAAAGTCATGCGCCTGTATCTTATCCCACGCCATCTTTATTTGTTCTTTTACCGTGGTGATGTCTTCCGGCGAAATAAATACTTTTTCCTTGCGGTATTGCTTCTTTTTGTCCGGTTCAATAAAATCAAATTCACTGCTCACCGCCACCCAGTCACGGTTGTAGTTGTCGAGTAATATTTTATAAAAAACTGCCTGTCTCCAATAATCACCACCTAGTGGTATTTTCTCCTGCGGTGGTTTTATTTTTTCGCGGGCGTAGTCCACGTTTCCCGTTTTATAATCTACCACGTTCACTTCCTTGCCATTGAATTCCAGTTTATCCAGTTTCCCTTTTATGGGAACACCATTTACTACCACGTTTTTAATATTCCGCTCCAGTGCAACGATCTTATTAAAACTGTCGATGTAATTATCATAATAGTTGCTCAACACCTCTTCACCATATTCGAGCCTTCGGGCAAATTGTTCCCTGGTGAAGCCTTCCCGGCGGCGATGCATATACCAACTGAAATCCTGGATGAACGCTGCTTTTGACGGAAAAACATTTTTCTGTTCCTGCATTTTTTTGAAGAGTTGCTCCAAAGCAAAATGCACAGCGGATCCAAATTCCGTCGCTTCATTTTTCGGCGAAGGAATTTTTATGAGATTTTTGAAATAAAATTCCAGTGGGCATTTCAGATAGTTGTTCAAGGCCGTCACGTTCATCACGAATCTTTCCAGCAGCGCATTGATATATTCCTTTTCTATTTTCTCAATTTCGGGCTGGGCATCGTTTTGCAATTGTAAAACCTGGAATTGTGCTTCAATTTCCGGATCAATAAAAATCTTTTCTGTTTGAAGATCGTGGATATCTAAAATTTCAGCGATGAACATGGAAGGTTCCAGTTCCTTTCCATCATTTTTGAAACAACAGTATGAGATGAATAGATTTTGTTCGGCTCTCGTGAGCGCAACATAAAAGAGTCTACGCAGTTCTTCATCCGCATCTTCATCGCCGGCGCCGTTTGTGGCAAAAATGTTATCAGGAAATTTATAACCGCCATAAGGCTTTCTTTTCTTTTCCCAGAAGGTAGCGTTGCATCCGGCAAAAAATACGTATTCGAACTCGAGCCCCTTGGAGCCATGCGCAGTGAGCAGGTTTACTCCCTTTTCGCTGCCGCCTATTTCGGTTAAGGGTAATAGCAGCTTCTCGCTTTCCATCAGGTCGAAGACTTTGATGAGTTGCTTGAGGTCTAGGTTGGGATTGCGATGTGTTTCTTCTTTGATGAAATCGAAGAGGCTGGTGAGCACCTGGAGCAGCCATATCTTTTCATCATGCTTCATGATGTATGCGAGCACACCTGCTTCGCGAACGATACATTCAAAAAGGCCTTGCAGCGTAAGGTTAGGTGCTTTGCCGATGAGGCTTTCAAATGCTTCGCTTGCTTTCTTTAACCCTGCATTCATCGATGGGGTAAAAAGATCCCGCACAGGCTGGTGACTTCTTTCTACCAGTGTTTTTCGTATAGAAGTTTTGTCTTTTGAAAATTGCTTGTCCGCCACCTCGATGCTCACACGGGCGATCTCAATCGGTGGAATATTGAACCAGTCATAATGCAACATTTCAAACAGTAATTCATCGCCGCTGAAAGGTATGTCGTGTTCCGTAGCGAGATAGCGAAGTACAGTAATGATCTTTTTTGCAAAAGGAATATTCAGGATGTTTAGGCTGCGCTTGCTGTAATAAGGAATCCTGAGCAACTTAAAATATTGCGACAGCTCTTCGCCATATTTATTCTCTTTATAAATGATGCCGATCTTTTTTGGGTCGATGCCCTCAGCTAAAATTTTCTGTACCTGCTGTGTGATACCAATCATTTCATGCCGCTGCGTTTCATAGTTTCGGATGATCGGTTTGTGTGTAAGGTGTTTTATTTTTTCATTGGAGGAAGTGAGGTCTTTTACCAGTTTCAAGTCCGGTTTGTTGATGAGGCGCCCGGTATTTTTTTCAATAATTGTTTTAGAAACATCCAGGATGGATTGCACCGAGCGGTAATTGTGGGTAAGCACCACTGTTAGCAAATCATTTTTATAGCTGTTTCGAAAGCCCATCATATTTTCCACGTTGGCGCCCTGGAAGCGGTAAATGCTCTGGTCATCATCACCCACTACAAACACATTCGGCTTGTCCCAATAATTGATCAACAATTCCACCAAGCGGTTTTGTGTGCCGCTTGTATCCTGGTATTCATCTACGAGGATGTAAAGAAATTGTTCCTGGTACCGCAACAGTAGATTGGGGTTTTCTTCAAAAGCCTTGATCACCCAATTGATCATATCATCAAAATCATACAAACTGTTTTTGCGCATGAGCTGCTGAAAGTTCTCAAACTCATTTACGGCTGCACGCAGCTTTTCCTTCTTCTCGGTTTCTTCTTCAATTTTATCCGTACGCACATCTCCCTTCTTAAAATTTACCGTTGCACGCCTGGCTATGTATCCACTACGCTCCGGCAGTGACTTTAAATATTCGTCAATACGTTGGTTGATAAATTCGGGTGACCAGCCTTCCCGCTTCATGGTGCTGAACAAAGATTGCAGGTTGGTGATCTCGTAATAGACATCCCCGCGATATCTTTTCAGCGGATGATTTTTTGGGAATGAATCGATGAGTTGCTTGAAGAGATCTATGCGTTGCAAGTCGGACACAGGGTCGAGGGACGTCTTTTCAAACAAGCTGAGATTGTCCTGTATTACATCATTACAAAAAGCATGAAAGGTGTAGATGTTCACCTTGTAAGCATCAGCGCCAATGAAGTCAAGGATGCGCCTGCGCATAGCGATGACACCGGCATCTGTATACGTCAGGCACAGAATATTTTGCGGTTGCGTATCCGTGTCCAGCAATATTTTACCGATGCGTGCAGACAGTATTTGTGTCTTCCCTGTGCCCGGCCCG
>JBBQSI010000197.1:0-6599 GCA_038213975.1 Chitinophagales bacterium | reverse complement strand
CCTGCTTTTGTTGTTCGTTTAAGCGGTCATATTCCTTGTTGAATTTATCTAATTGGTATATGTTCGAAGGCATCTGTAAAGATAAATTATGTGCACTGATAAAAGGATTTTGACCATCAATCGGCCTTGTTCTATAAGCATGATTTTGAGAAAACGGGTGCCACTTTCGCTTTAGCAATTCGTCCATTTGCGAAAAGTTTTTGAGCCGCAAAAGGTCTTTATTCGGCTCACTTATTCATTATATTTGAGCCGAATATGAACAATGATCGGCTCATCATTTATAATTGGCAACAACCGGACTGGCCAACTTTCCAGTATAATGCAGGGCATGCAGAAGAAATGCTTTTTGCCTTCGCAGAAGAAACAGGTCACGTAAGTGATATCTTAAAAGCGCTCCCACGCCATTACAAAACGAAGCGATCATTGATATGATGGTTGCGGAGGCCATAAAGACTTCGGAAATAGAAGGAGAATTTTTAAGCCGCAAAGATGTTGCCTCATCCATACGCAACAACCTTGAATTAAATGAAAAACTTGAAACTATAAAGGATAAAATGTCCCAGGGAGCCGGCGAACTAATGGTGGATGTTCGTCAGTCATTGCCGAACCACTTACCCCGGAAAAACTATTTGCCTGGCACCGGATGCTTTTTAAACAAAGCCGAAAAAAAGGGGTTGGCAAATGGCAGTCACACACGGAACCTATGCAGGTTGTTTCCGGTACGATTGGCAAAGAAAAAATACATTTTGAAGCGCCGCCATCATTCCGCGTACAGAATGAAATGGATCAATTTATTGACTGGTTTAATGCAACCGCGCCAGAGGGAACCAAGGTGATAAAAAAAGCGCCCGTAAGATCTGCGATCGCTCATCTTTATTTTGAATCTATTCACCCCTTTGAGGATGGCAACGGAAGGATTGGCCGGGCCATAGCGGAAAAAGCTTTGTCCCAAACTATTGGCTGGCCTATGCTACTGAGTTTATCAAGAGCGATAGAAGCCGATAAAAAGGCATATTATAATTCACTGCAACAGGCGCAGAGAAGCAATGATATTACTGATTGGATCACATGGTTTGTAAGATTAACCCTGGATGCTCAAAGGCACGCTAACCAGTTAGTCAATCACATTCTGAAAAACTCGCAGTTTTTTGATCACTATAAAAATGTATTGAATGAGCGCCAGTTGAAGGTGTTACAAAAAATATTTGATGCAGGACCTGATGGCTTCAAAGGTGGCATGAATGCAACAAAATACGCGTCGATTACAAAAACTTCAAAAGCAACCGCAACCCGGGATTTACAGTATTTGCTGGAACAAAAGGCCTTAGTGATGAAAGGTGGAGGGCGGAGTACGCATTATTTTTTGAATGTTTAGTGTTATTAAAATCGACACGATTTTTTGCTCTTGGTTAGAACGCCTTTTTGCCTTTATAAAAGGAATTCGTCATCTTGTGACACAACTTCTCACATGGAAAATTTTTCGCACTATCGTGGTTTGATTTTAGGCTTCTTTGTCTTCCAAATCTTTCTGCAGTCTTGCCAAGCACAAGCCGTCTTCACAAAACACACCGTCAGCAGCTAATTCATTTCCGAAGGCGCAGCCATCGGCGATGTAAATCATAATGGAAAAATTGATATCCTGGCCGGGAACTACTGGTTTGAAGCACCATCGTGGCAGCCACATATGCTGCATGCAGACACGCTGAACCCTGTGCCGGAATACAGTACGACTTTTCTAAATTATACCCTCGATGTAAATAATGATGGTGCTATGATGAAATTAGCATAAACGCATTAACATAAAATAGTAGAACACGACAAACACAGTGTGTGTTTCCGGCAAAACTTTATGGAAAAGAGAACTTGCGCGACTGTCCCGGTTTGTAATCATTTAAACCAATCTGCCCTTACTTTGTTATTATCGCACATGAGCAAGGTCTACAGTTTAAAAAGCGTGCAGGAATTGCCGATTCCCCTTGAGAAAGCCTGGACTTTTTTCTCATCGCCCGCCAATTTAAAAGATATAACGCCGCCTTCCCTGGGTTTCAATATCATTTCAAAGTACCAGGGCGAAACCATGTACGAAGGGCAGATCATTGAATACACGGTGAAGCCTCTCTTAGGAATTTCCGTTTATTGGATGACGGAGATCACACATGTAGAGCCCAATAAATATTTCATCGACGAGCAAAGGTTTGGGCCATATTCATTTTGGCACCACCAGCATCATTTCAAAGAAATACCAAATGGGGTTGAAATGACAGACATAGTCCATTACAAAATCCCTTTCTGGTTTTTGGGTGATATCGCAAACAGCCTTTTTGTGCGTAAGCAATTGGAAGGAATATTTGACTTCCGCGAAAGAGTGGTGAAAGAACACCAGTTTTAAAGAGTCTTTTTAATCTTTTTCTTTCATTCGGATCCACGCTGTCAATCTAAAAGTCTCATTGGCAGAATGCCCGGAAATAAAACTGAGTCGGGAGCGTTGTATTTGAGAAGGGCGATCATCCCCCTTTCGCCATGAAAATTTTTCTAAAGAAAATATTCCTGTTTTTTCTGCCTGCTTTATTGTTATTGTATCCGGCTGATCTCCTGATATCATACGGATTGAAAAAATCTCACCGGCATGCAGGGGAAATGGAAGTGTGGAACGACATATTCCAGGGGAAGGCCAATTGTGATATTGCGATCTATGGTTCGTCCCGCGCCTGGATACATTTTAATACCCCAATGATGTCCAGGGCTCTCGGCCGGAAGGTCTACAATTTTGGTCTCGACGGCCACAACTTTTGGATGCAATATTTAAGACATCGCGAACTTCTGAAATTCAATAAAGCACCCCAAACAATTATTTTGTCACTTGACGATTTGACGCTGGAAAAACGAAAAGACCTGTATGGCTTAGCCCAGTTTCTGCCGTATATGCTTTGGGACAAAGAGATTCAGGCGTTTACCGGTTCTTACCTTGGTTTTGGGGCAGCCGATTATACATTACCATTGTTACGCTACACTTCAGAATGGAAGCCGGTTGCAGAATCCATGGTGAACCTTGTATATCCTCAAAGCACGCAGTACAGGGAGCTTGGCTATAGGCCTCACTCAGAGGCATGGAATAGTGACTTCGACAAGGCTCGGGCAAAAATAGGCCGTTACCATGTGCGGGTGGATACCGCATCATTGAAGCTGCTCAATCAATTTCTAAAAGAATGTAAGGTTAGTGGCACTGGAGTAGTCCTCGCTTACTCACCGGAATATATAGAAGGCCAACAATTTGTTGAAAACAGGGAGGATATAAAAAACATTTACGCAGTTGTTGCTGCTGAACATCATCTTCCTTTCCTGGATTATTCTTCCTCATCTATTTGCCAGGAGAAATCACTTTTTTATAATGCTATGCACCTGAATAAAAAGGGTTCGGATCTTTTTACCAAAACCTTTATCGAGGATTTTCGAAAACTCGAAGAGCGGCAGCTAGCGGGATTATAAAATGTTTTAAAGTGCTGTTGTAATTTGACGTTTTGGCCAACGAAATCACAACATCAACCGCCAGGACCAGCGTCGGCTTCAGCCAAAATCCCAGCTTTAAATTAGAAGCAATCTTCTTTAATTTGAAGGTGTATTTACATCATCCCACTGATCTGTTCGGAAAGTATTTACAGGTAAGCCGGTGTTGCTGAAAACGTTTGGCATCGCCCCACTGGAGAAGCCATATCTCACCGCAACCGGGTTGGTGATTTCATCATTCCACACAACGACGTTACTTCCTGAAATTTTCGCCTGGGCAGGCTTAAAAACTTTATCGGGACCGGCTACAAAAAAATGTGTCGGATCGCCTTTGCTGGTGAGTCCGTCCTGCGCATGATCAAAACGCAAAAGCACCTTTCCTTTTTCTACCTGCATAGCTCTATACACAGGGCTTTTGTAGGAAGGAATTTTTTTGTCATACACTTCTGCCAGCGCATAATCCGCCAGCCGCAGGCCTACCTCTTTCTTATCCTTCGGATGTATTTCGTTTACATCGCTTACCAGGTCATTTACCACGACCATTCCTGTTTTAGGCAGGGAGGTTGTTTTCGTTTGTGCTTCCTGCAGCATAGCAGAGGAAATGTTTTTGCCATAACCGGCATACGGCGCAATCTGTACAAAATAAAAGGGAATGGTTTCATCCCACGCTTCTCTCCAGGACTTAATCATGGTAGAGAAAAGGTTTTGATAAATTGATGCCTCACCTACGTTTGCTTCCCCCTGATACCAGATGGCGCCGGCAATTTCAAAATTTGTAAGGGGATAGATCATGGCATTGTACAACAAGCCTTTTTTTACCGGTCCCCAGGGAACTTCTTTCATATCTGCGGCCGCCTTTTCCAACACTGGATCTGCATCAATAGCTTCGGCGGGTGTCCAGGTCTCAGCAGGCGTGCCGCCCCAGGCTGACTCGATTAGCCCAACTGGAAACCGCATGGTATTTTGAAGCTTCTTTCCGAAAAAGTAACCGGCCAGGCTAAACGTTTTTAAGGCTTCCGGGCTGCAGATCATCCACTCACCTCTCAGGTCGTCCTGCGGGTATTGGGCACTTTGTCTTTTTACATGAAAAAACCTGATCTGTTCATTAGTGGCATTCTGTACATCGACATCATATTGCTTTACGCCCCAACCGTAGCTCATTTCCATATTGCTTTGCCCGCTGCAAAGCCACACCTCACCTACCAGCACGTCTTTGATTTCTATCGCATTACTTCCATAGACATTCAGGAAGTAAGGGCCCCCTGCTTTTGGAGTTTTTACTTCGGCCATCCACTTGCCATCAGAAGTGCCGGTTGTGCTGTCTGTGCCGGTACTCCAACCCGTCTTGATCTTTATTTTCTCTCCCGGATCACACCATCCCCAAATTTTCACCTTACTCTTTTGCTGCAGCACCATGTGGTCACCGAAAATTGCCGGCAGGGTGACTTCTGCAAAAAGATTAGAGAAAGAAATTAATAAAAGGGAAAAGAAGAATATCGTTCTCATAACTCGAGGTTTTATAGCATCGTTGTTATGTAAAGGTAGAAATAGTTGCAGATTGAAACAGCATCACAACTTTCAGTACGGATTAGTTCGAAAGGGATTTATATTTAAGGCACTTGTTTTTTTCAACTTCCCAGCGTGCGCACCACCGAATCATCTCCAGGCAGCAATAGCAACTTTCCCTATCGGTACCGGGTAATTGTTTTTTTGTGCAGTCTTGCAGCCCTCACCTATCTGGACCGTATTTGTATTTCGCTGGTGGGGGTGAGAATGAAAGAAGATCTCCATTTAGACAATGTGCAGTTCGGGTGGGTTCTCGCTTCTTTTTCCCTTGCATACGCGCTGTTCGAGATTCCTTCCGGCGTATTAGGAGACCGGATTGGTGCCCGCTCCGTTCTGATCAGGATCGTAATCTGGTGGTCCCTGTTTACTATCATCACCGGCTTTGTCAATGGATTTTTCCTGCTCCTCCTTGTTCGTTTTTTATTTGGCATGGGTGAGTCCGGCACGTATCCAAACAGCCTCATCGTAGTATCCCGCTGGTTTCCTGTAAAGGAACATGGACGGGTACTTTCCTGGGTTGGCATCGGTTCTCAAATCGGCTCGGCTGTAGCACCCCTCATAATCGTTCCGCTTGCCATGGCCTACGGCTGGAGAATGCCGTTTTATGTAAACGGGTTGATCGGATTTATATGGGTGTATTTCGGCTACAAATGGTTTCGCGATTTTCCGGCCCAGATGAAAAACATGCCAGCCGGAGAAAAGGAATATGTGGCTGCTAATGCCCGATACAATGCTTCGCATGAAAATTTCCCCTGGACTACTATTCTTAAGGATAGAAATGTGTGGGCGCTGATGGCCATGTACTTTTGTTGCCAGTGGGCTAATTATTTTTTTGTGGCCTGGATGCCCGTTTATTTACAAGAAGGAAGAAATTTCAGTGAGACAGCTATGAAAAATATTACCTCCGTGCTTTTCATCGCCGGCTTCGCAGGATTGTTTATCGCAGGTTTTGTAACGGATTGGTTGGTCGGCCGGAAGGGGGTAAAATTTGCCCGCCGTTTTATGGGCATGACCGGCTTGGGAATGTGCGGCATCTTCCTGTTGATTGCTGGGATATCACGGGAGAACACAATTACTGCTTTGGCACTCATTCTTTCCAACGCCTGTTTTTCTTTTGGCGTGATGTCTTCCTACGCCGTTTGTGCAGACATCGGTGGCAACAATGCAGGCACCGTAACCGGGGCAATGAATTTTTGCGGGCAAATGGGTGCCTTTTTCCTGGCGATCATTTTTGGAAAGATGGTAGATGCTACCGGCAACTTTGACGCGCCTCTTTATATGCTTTCCTTAGTTGAACTTACTGCCTGCCTTCTTTGGCTTCGGATAGATCCCTTGAAGTTGTTGGCAAAAAAATAACTGAAGACTTTTAATTATTCCTTTTCACTCAGCTCCAGCCAGCGCATTTCTTTTTCCTCTAAAAGCGAGATGATTTCACTCACCCGCTCAGCCGCCTGCTGAAGTTTTCCATACTGCAGAGAAGTGTCGTTCATTTCCTCCTGCAACGTTTTTTTTTCGGCTTCCAGCGCGGG
>JBBQSI010000196.1:0-6604 GCA_038213975.1 Chitinophagales bacterium | reverse complement strand
GCTACGACGACAAGTATTTCTATGGCCGGCGGGCAAATGGTATTTACATTCCCCGGTATCGCAACCTATTCGGTGATAAGCGGGATTATATCCGTGGCTTTGGCTACCAGGGCGGTGCCAGCCGGCAAGGCTGGAGTCGTGATGTAGCTGAACTTAATATTGGTGGAGAGTTCAAAGATGCATTGTCCGAACCGGGGCCGTGGACGATGGGAATGGGTGGTTTTGGAGAAATATTACCATATCATGAAAATAAAATGACGCTGGATAAAACGAAGACGGATGCCTGGGGATTGAATGTGATAGCCTTCGATGCGGAATGGAAAGAGAACGAAAGAAAGATGCGGGTAGATATGGTAAATGATGCCATTGAGATGCTGGAAGCAGCGGGGGTAAAAAATGTAAAAGGCCGTGATGGTGATGGTACTATCGGCAGGGGCATACACGAAATGGGTACCGCCCGCAGGGGTGCTGATCCAAAAACTTCAGTATTGAATAAATTCAACCAGGTATGGGATGCGCCAAACGTTTTTGTTACAGATGGTTCCTTTATGGTAAGCGCTAACTGCGTGAACCCATCACTCAGCTACATGGCCTTCACAGCCCGCGCTGCGGACCATGCGGTGAGCGAATTAAAAAAGCAAAACATTTAATTTCTAAATATCAATGATGAACAAAGAAAAGAAAGGGGAAAAAATTTCAAACTCGAGAAGGAAATTTATAAAAAACTCCGCACTCACCGCGACAGGATTCATGGTTGTGCCCCGGCATGTGCTTGGAGGCAAGGGCTTTATTGCTCCAAGCGATAAATTAAGAGTCGCCGGTATTGGTGTCGGCGGCAAGGGCCAGAGTGATATTGCAAACTTTGCAAAAAGCGGCAAGGCAGATATCGTGTACCTGTGTGATGTGGATGACAGGCGTGCCGCTACTTCTATAAAGAATTTTCCGAAGGCAAAATATTATAACGACTGGCGGGAGATGTTAGATAAAGAGGGAAAAAATATAGATGCGGTTTCTGTTTCCACGCCGGATCATACCCATGCCGTGGCAGCCATGGCTGCTATGCAACTAGGCAAACATGTGTATGTTCAAAAACCTTTGACACACGATGTATACGAGGCACGGGAACTAACGAAGGCGGCTAAACGTTACAAGGTGGTAACGCAAATGGGTAACCAGGGCGCCTCTGGCGATGGTGTAAGGCAACTCATGGAATGGTATGACGCCGGCACAATCGGCGATGTTCATACTGTTTATTGCTGGACTGACAGGCCTGTATGGCCACAGGGCGTTCCCTGGCCTGCTACTCCTGCTGCTGTGCCCGCAGGGCTTCACTGGGACCTGTGGCTTGGTACAGCGCCTAATAAAGAATACATCGAAAAGCTGGTACCGTTCAACTGGCGCGGCTGGTGGGATTATGGCACCGGCGCCCTTGGCGACATGGGTTGCCATATTGTAGAGCCTGCCTTCCGCGTGTTGGATCTTCAATATATTGATTCTGTGCAGGCCAGTGTCGGCAGCGTCTACGTCGACGAATTCAAAAGAGGCTATTTCCCTGAGAGCTGCCCTCCTTCAAGCCATGTAGTTATCAAGTTTCCAAAAACTTCTAAAACACAGGGGCCTGTCACGCTTCATTGGATGGACGGCGGTATCCAACCCGAGCGTCCTGAAGAGTTAGGGCCTAACGAAGAATTTGGTGATGGCGGAAACGGGGTACTATTTTTAGGGACGAAAGGAAAAATGATGTGCTCCACATATGGAGCGAATCCACGCCTTTTACCGACATCTAAAACGGACGAAGTAAAAGTGCCACAAAAGCTGGCCCGCGTGCCGGGTGGTGCTGATGGCCACTATGCACAATGGGTGGAAGCTGCCATTGCAGGTTACGGCAAAAAAGAAGTGAGTTCTCCCTTCGACATCGCGGGACCGCTAACGGAAGCCTTGCTCATGTCAAACCTGGCTATACGCGGCTATGATATTCGCAAACCACGAGCCAACGGAAATGGATTCGATTTCCCGGGCAGGTATGTTGAACTTCTTTGGGATAATGCCCAGATGAAGGTGACCAATCTTGAAGAGGTAAACCAGTTTGTAAAGCGCAACTATCGCGATGGTTACAGTTTAAAAGTTTAACTTAAAAACGATTTAAATAATTATCATGAACAGAAGAGAAGCAGTTCAGCACATTTCACTGTTATTAGGAGGTACCATTGTAGGCTCTACCTTTTTTCTTAACGGTTGTAAGAATGAAACAAAAAAATCAGGCAGTGAATTTTCGCAGGAAGATGTTGCCTTTCTTGATGAAGTTGCAGACACTATTTTGCCGCCCACAAAAACGCCCGGTGCAAAAGCCGCTGGTGTTGGCACATTTATGACCGTGATGGTAAATGACTGTTATGACGGAGAAGATCAAAAAGTATTTCACGACGGCATTAATAGACTAAATGATGCCGCCGACAAGAAGTACAACAAAGAGTATATGGAGCTCACGCCGGAGCAGCGACATGAATTCCTGGTTGCTCTCGATGCCGAGCAAAGAGATTACATGGCCAAGAAGAAGCCTGAAGAGCGGTCGCACTATTTCCGCATGATGAAAGAACTCACACTACTGGGTTATTTTACTTCAGAAATTGGATGCACACAAGCAATGCGCTATGTGGAAACACCCGGCAGGTATGATGGCTGTGTGCCGTATGAAAAGGGAGACAAAGCCTGGGCGTAAATCAATAAAAAAAATACTATGACCTATCAAAGAAGAACATTCCTGAAAAGTGCTGCAAAAGGCCTCGCCGTTATGGCCATTTCCGGTGAACTTATCAGTTGCGGCAATTCCGCGAAGTCTACTGCTGCCAATACGGGAGCCACGGGTAACCTCGGTGACTTTGGCCTCCAATTGTATACGCTTAGAGATGTGATTGATGCCGACCCCAAAGGCATCCTGAAACAAGTGGCTGATATGGGCTACAATCAAATTGAAGGATACGAAGGGAAGCAGGGAATTTTCTGGGGGATGAGCAATACAGAATTCAAATCCTACCTGGATAGTATTGGTTTGACCATGGTATCAACTCATTTAAATATCAACAAAGACTTCGAACAGAAAGCAGCAGAAGCAGCCGCTATCGGTATGAAATACCTTACCTGCCCCAGCCTCGGCAATGAAATGGCTATGGACAATGACGCCTGGAAGAAAGCGGCAGATCTTTTTACCGAAAAAGGGAAAGTTTGCCAACAGGCGGGAATTGGTTTTGCCTACCACAACCACGATGCAGCTTTTCACAAAAAAGAAGATGGCACCGTGCCAATAGAAATTCTTTTGAAGAATACCGATCCTTCACTGGCAGATTATGAAATGGATATTTACTGGGTAGTTACAGGCGGTGAAGACCCAATCAAATGGCTGAATGCATATCCCGGCAGGTTTCCGCTGTGTCACATCAAGGATAGAAAAAAGGGTGCACCCGCCAGTGAGAGAGAAGCTTCCGTAGATGTGGGAGACGGTAGCATTGATTTTAAGAAAATCCTTGCCGTTGCCCGTGACCGCGGCATGAAATATTATATTGTAGAGCAGGAAAAATATGAAGGAACCACGCCCTTAGAAGCAGCCAGGACAGATGCCGAATACCTGAAAAAAATAGTGATCTGATTCCACTACTTTCCGCTGTCCTGCTATTTTAGGCTGTCTTTCCCTACGCTTATGGAATCCGTAGTTTTATAGTTCCCGATGTCAATGGTATTGATAGTGTCGGGGATATTTCCATTGTTATTTTGTATCCCAACCGGGTTTTCACTTAGCGTTTCATCTACTTCTTTGTCTTTGTAATGCATGTCATTATCAGAATGACATCCCCAGGCAACCATAACTACGGTAATGAGCGCAACTAACTTTTTCATGTCTAAAGGTTTTGAATGGTGTGTAGAAAGATAAGAAGATATTATGCCAAAAAAGCGGTGGTGTTGAATGAAATGAAATTTAAGCAAGAGGACAACTTATTGAATTGAGTAAGCAGCGTCTGAACCATGATTTATATGATTAACTGAAAACTATGATTGTAAAGGAAGCTTACGGATTGAACATTGGATTTCTTATCAATTTCGGAAATACATCGCTTCAATTTGAAAGAGTATGAAATCTAAAAATCATAGTCAATTAAAAAATAAAGGAAATCATAGTTCAGACAATAAACAAATCTTCCAATGATAAAACTTGACCCCATAATAGCGGTAAAAGATGTGGAAGCCAGTGCCGAATGGTATGTGTCAGTGTTTGGATGTATAAGGGCGCACGGCGGCAAAGAGTTTGCAGTTTTGTTATCAGAAAATGATGAAGTGTTGATCTGTCTTCACAAATGGGAAGCACACGGGCACCCTACAATGAAAGATCCGGACCTTACGCCCGGGAATGAATTAATCCTTTATTTCAGGACTGAAAATATGAACGTGATAACGGAAAATGTAGAAAAAGTTAATGCCAGGGTTGAAGAATATATTCACCTAAATCCAAACTCTTTGAAAAAGGAATTTTCACTCCGGGAACCGGACGGTTACTACCTGACCATCACCGAATTTCACAGGTATGAGGGTTAAGGTCAGAAAAAAGATCACCTCGCGGTGACCTTTCCTGTCTTTTATTCAGCGAAAACTTTTCTTTAATTATTTTATCCCTGCCCTGCTCTTCAGATCACTCATGGGGATGATGATCAGCCGGCCAACTTGTTTGTCGCCTTGGTAGGTAATCACCTTAAGCATCGCTGCTTCTTTAGGCATCACAAACGGCGCTGTATATGTCGGGCTGAAATTATCAGGGAAGGTGTTGTCAACGGTGTAATGAATGTCGATCCCTTTTGGCTCAGTTTCCAACTCAACTTTCACCTGGTCGGCCCCGCTTTTAGAAATTGTGAAGATGGGTTCGTAAACGCTTGGTGCGTACTTCGTTTGTGCTTCATCCAGGCGGGAAAATTGCTTCTCTACCCGCGGGAAGAAATTGTTCCAATCTCTTTTATCTTTCGGCGACCACAGTACTTCTGAAATAGCAAACGCTCTCGGCCATATCATATACTGGGCATGCCGGAAAGTATATATTTGTTCGGTCCAAAGATTTCCCTGGCCACCTAAAATATATTTTGAATCTATCCCATCAGGGACGGGCTCAAAAGAATAAGTTTTTTTCAGTGTCAGGTTTGCATAGATCCTTGGCTCGATGGCGGCATCGCCCTGCATATAATCGAGGTAAACAAAATCTGTAGGCGTCATTACCACATCGTGTTTCAACTTTGCAGCTTCTATCCCACCCTTCATACCCCGCCAACTCATGACTGCGGCGTTGGGCCCCAGGCCACCCTGCAGTATTTCATCCCAACCCATAAATTTCTTACCCTTGGACTCCACGATCTTTTCCAGGCGTTTCTCAAAATAACTTTGCACTTCATCCATGGTTTTGAGCTTTTCCTTTTTCATCAGCGCCGCAACCTCCGGGCTTTTTTCCCAATAATTTTTAGGCGTTTCATCGCCACCTACATGTATGTATTCAAATGGAAATAACTCCGCCACCTGTGTCATCACCTTATCCAGGAATTCATATACTTTAGGATTGGCGGGGCAAAGTGTGTTGTCCAGCAGCGCAATGGGCGGATGGCCGTGCGACCAGTCCATGATCACTTCCCCGGAACGCACCTGGTATTGATCAGCACCTGCTGTGCAGGATAGTTCGGGGTAAGAGACAACAGCGGCAAGGCTATGGCCGGGTACATCAATTTCCGGCAAAACATCGACAAACCTGTCACCGGCATATTTTACTATTTCTTTGATATCCTCCTGCGTATAAAAACCACCGTAATCTTTTGCTTCATCTTTCCCCGGCTTGTCGAAAGTGCCGAAATAGCCGACACGTTTTACATTCCAGGCACCGACTTCTGTAAGCTTTGGCATTCCTTTGATTTCAATGCGCCAGCCCTCATCGTCGGTCAGGTGCATGTGAAGCAAATTGTATTTGTACTTAACCATGTCATCGATAAATCTTTTTACATCTTCTTTCCCGAAAAAATGCCGGCTTACATCAAACATCAATCCCCTCCAGCCAAAGCGAGGGTAGTCAGTGATCTCGCAGGCAGAAGCCTTCCAGGCAACATCTTTCACTTTATCTACACTCTCGATTTCTTTTGGGAGCAGTTGCAGGAAAGTTTGCATACCGTAGAACAAACCGGCTGGCTTATTCGCCATGACGGATACGCCTCCGGGGGTAACTGATAAATGGTAACCTTCATTGCCAAGCTTGCTGTCGTTAGCCAATGAAAATACGATGGCATTGGCGGGTTTGCTGTCTCCCTTAGCAGTGGCGATATTAAACCCGGTATTTTTCAGATCATCACTTAGAAAGTCGGCCACTCTCTTTACGCCTGCGTCGTCAGATGTGTATATAATCTTCGTGTTTTCAGACAGGGTAAAATCGCCGTCCTTTTCTTCAAGAGAAACAGGCAGCGGGATTAGCCTGGAAGCAATTCCTTTTTCCTGAGAAAAGCTGAATAGAGAAAAGGAAACGAGATAAAGGGTAATGAAGAGTTTCATCATAATATAAGTTTGTATTTAAATCCTGGAAAATATTGAAGTG
>JBBQSI010000195.1:0-6611 GCA_038213975.1 Chitinophagales bacterium | reverse complement strand
CCGTATTCTAATTCTGATCCTTGTTTTTAACTCGGAACAGGTTTGTGCATTCGGCCAACGCACAATCATTTTATATGAAGGTAAAATCCCGGGATCAAGGCATTTCCTTCAGGGTAACATGGATGATTCTACTTACAGGGCGAAGTTGTCTCCGCCGAATCTAACCGTTTTTGAGCCTGTGGCCAATGATCGAAATAAAAAAAGAAGTTGTGTGATCATCTTACCCGGTGGAGGCTATGGAAGTTTAGCGATCGACCGGGAGGGGTACGAGGTGGCAAAAGAATTCACCGAGATGGGAATGGTTGCCTTTGTGTTGCAGTATAGGCTCCCCGATAGCTTGACAATGATAAACCCATCGGAGGGGCCACTGCAAGATGCGCTTGAGGCCATTTGCAGGGTGAAAGAAATTTCGGCCGGGTATAACATTGATAAGAATAAAGTCGGTTTAGTTGGATTTTCTGCAGGAGGTCATCTGGCGTCCACGGCCGGCACTCACTTTCGGGGTTACCAACGTGGGGGCAAGAGTGAAATAACTGCAAGACCAGACTTTATGATTCTCGTTTATCCTGTGATAAGCTTCTCCGCGGGCCTCGTTCATGAAGGCTCCATGAACAATTTACTTGGCCTACATCCTTCCCAAAAACAGCGGAAAAAATTTTCCAATGAACTTCACGTTACTTCCCTTACTCCGCCCACTTTTCTCGTTCATGCTTCAGATGATATATGGGTGCCACCAGGAAATAGTCTGAAATTCTACGAGGCTCTCCAGAATGCGGGGGTTTCAGCTGAACTGCATATTTATCATAAAGGAGGCCACGGGTTCGCATCCTACCCTTCCCGAGCAGAATGGCTGGAGAGATGTAAAAACTGGTTGACTTCCAAAGGATTTCTGAACGCTAATTCAGGATCTGGCTCTAGCTGTGCCGCACTATGAGGTAACGCTTTTTTGCAAAGTGCCTGGGGGCAATACAATTAAATTAAATTTGCTGGAATGGTAATTCAGTTATAAATTAGAACTGTACAATTTCGCTAAAACTTTTATACTTAGCGGGAAATTACCAGACCGGTCGAATTTTGAAACTGCCATAGGTTAATATTTCGACAAAAAAGTCAAAACAAAATTTACGTGCAAAATTGCAGGTAAATTTGAGAGTTCCGATTGCTTAACATCTTAATTGCCAAAACTATGAGACTTTTTGAGACACAGATAACACCTTTCATCAATAACTTTCTTCACATAGAATCCCGGGAGCAACCTTTTTTCTACTCCCCATTACACGGCCAGGCCTCTTTCCATTCACATCCGGAATTAGAGTTGGGCTTCATACAGGAAGGTTTTGGGAAACGAATAATAGGCAATAAGGTTACAGATTATTCTGAAGGTGACATGGTTTTCCTTGGGTCAGGCGTACCGCATGTGTATATCAGCGACCCTATTTTCTATAGACCAGACTCTAAAATGATTTCCAGGAGTATTGTGTGTTATATACACCCGAAAATATTCGAACCGATGCTAAATAATTTAACAGAATTAGCTAGTGTTAAAGATATGATTGATCGGGCTACAAGAGGCATAGAGGTTTTTGGAATAACCCAGAAAAAGATTGGTGAAAAGTTAGTGGATTTGTTATCGAAAACCGGCTTTGAAAAAGTGGAAGGTATTCTCAGCATTTTGCACACTCTCTCAATATCTGACGAGAAAAATTTTATTCTTTGCGAAAATCCAGCATCTACTAAAGGAGTGCCGGACAGGATGAATGATGTTTTAGAGTTTATCAGGGTAAATCTGAGTCACCAGGTAACTCTGAACCAGGTTGCAGACGTTGCATGCCTTACCGTACCCTCTTTTTGCCGCTTTTTCAAGCAAAGGACCAAGATGACTTTTTTCCAGTATCTAACCAGGGAAAGGATTGCACATGCATGCAAACTCTTAATAGAGGAAGATAAATCAGTGTCATATATTGCTAACATGTGTGGCTATAATTCCGACTCCCATTTTTGCAAAGTTTTTAAGGACCATATTGGAAAAAGCCCTCATCAATATAAATCAAGTGTAAATGCGGCCGCCTGATTTTGTAGACCAGGAGCATTTTACCTATTTCTGATAAATTGGATTTTAGAATATATTCCCATCTGTAAATAAATTGAAATAAAAAATCGCCTGTAGAAACAGGCGATTAAACGATTGCGAAGAGATCAATTTTAAATCACTGATTGATAATCTCTTCTTAAGAACTTCCTTATGAGGTAATAAAGCTACTTATGAATCCGCATAATTTATATCTCCAACTTATCACGAATTATAATTGATTTCACGTTTCTGAGGCAGATTTGAAATGCTCGAATAATGACAGTAGCAGACTTCAAAGCTTAATTTTTCCTGACATGTTCTGCAAACTATCCATTATTTTATTGCTGGGTATTAGTGAACGAACTCCGCCCTTTGGTACTTCTGCTTTTGCAGCCCAGACGATCGCGTTCAGTACTAATTTTCTGAAATCATCGTTCATCCAATTTCTATGCATGTGTCCGCCGGTAAATCCGAAACCGCGGCCTCCGTTGGGTCTATTGAAACTCCATGCCATAGTTTGCGGGATGCCATTGTCGATATCTTCACGTACGAAGGCGTTATTCTCATGGGAGCCATCGGGACGATCTAAAGTTTGTTTAGGCGGCAATGCTACTAATATTGGAGTTATATTTTTCATGTCTTCTGCAAAACGCATATGGTAATACCATTCGTCATCTATTGAAAAAGGTTTTACGCCCTGGGTAATTTCGTTCTGCGGCAATTTTTCGAATGTTGGTTTCCAATATGGATTTACTGACCAATAGGTTTCAAAATAACCGCCAATCCAATTCAGGAAATAATTCCCTTTCTCTCCCTTAGGTATCTCCACAGCATAATGTAACAAAACAAGACCGACACCTTTGTCCATCAATTTTTTAACTTCTTCCAGGTGTGGAATAATCATGTGGCCTTCTCCACCATCGCAATAGACAACCACCGCATCAGCATTCTGTAAGGCAGATGTATCAGCCGGCCAATGTGTATCGTATACAACGGCATCTATGTTTGCAACATTTTCATTTAGCATTCCTGCCAAAAGGGTGCAACCGTCTTTAAATTCATGTTCGCCTGTACCATGGCTGGCCCCTCCGGCAATGAATACAATTTTCTTTTTATGAAACGCAGCTGTATCACTTTTTTTTGAATCTCTCAGGGTATTACACGCAGTATAAAATATTGCTGTGGTGCAAATAATAAACAGTATAATTTTTTTTACCTTGAATGGTAGTGTAAGCCTTTTGAGCATATCTTGAATTTAAAGGTATAATCCCGCGAGCATTCTATGCAGGCATCATTTGCATCATTTCTTTGTAAGAGTTTTCAAATATGCTACGGCATCAGCGATATCCTGGCTTGATAGCGACTCAGACACTTCCGGCATAAGCGATTCCGGCAGCTCCTTTATATTTTTCACATCGTTTATCGGAATCTTTTGACTGTTGCCTCCAGGATATTTAATATCAATTTCATCTTCAGTTTTGCTTACTATAATTCCGGTCACCTTAGTGCCGCCTTTTAAATTTATTTGTGACGCTTCATATCCAAACGAAATGGCAGAAGATGGGCTTACCAGCGCTTTGAACAATGCTTCTTTTGGCAATTTTGATCCTATTTCTGATAACTTTGGTCCAAAATCAGCCCCATCACCTTTCACCTGGTGACATACCGCGCACGAAGTTTTGAAAACTTTCATTCCGTTCCCTGCATCCCCGGTCAGTTCCATGAGTGATGCAATTGTAGGAACAGGTTTTCTTTCCAACTTATTTGCACCGGGCAGATAAGTCACCGCTCGCTTGTAAATGCCGCTGCGCTGCCCTTCTTTCACACTATTTACTATAGCAGGAATGTATTCGGCAGGCACCATATTATTTTTCAATAAGTCAATCACACGGTCTTCACCACCATAGCTCTTCCCGATCACCTGTGCGGCTTTGCTACGCAGACTCGTGTCGTATTTATTCGACAAAAGCACATCTTGCAACAGATCGATGCTCTCCGTGTATCCGGTTCTTCCCAACACCGTAATAAACATTGAAGCGGTATCTCCATGACTTTGTGAGAGCATTTTTTTCAACACATCTTTATCACCTGATTCGATCAATAACCGCACTGCTTCTACACCTTCAGGCTCGTTATACTTAGCCAGAGCCAGCTTCTGCAGTCGTGGATTTTCGCTCTTTAGCTTGTACTGCCTTACGAGATTGATATATGCAGGACTACCGTAAGTGGCCTGTAATACTTTTTCAAGTGCAGCTTTTGCTATCGATGATTTCTGCGCTACTGCCGGATCAAGGTCATGTAAAACCAATAGATTGAAATCAGTATTGTCTGACTTATTATCAGCCAGCATCTTCAAGAGGGTTTGTGATTTTTCCGGACCCGTATGAAAATCAAAAGAACGAAAGTACCGGAGACGCGAATTCAACGAAGCACTTGAATCAGAAGCAAGTTTAGAAAGATAGGACAAGATGTTTTCGCCCCGCGACCGCCAGACAATATCGCGACCGGCATCTGTTTCAAGTGGTTGCTTATTTTGAGCAAAATATGCAGTAAAAAATCTATCCCACTGCCGGTCGGCACCTATCCCAAGAGCTTCCATGTACCACCTGTCGTTTCCCTTGTACTGCACAGCAAGGGTCGCCCAAAGCTTGGGCGCATCAGGAGATTTGTTATGACGTAGCGCAATTGCACATTCCCTGCGCACTTGTGGATCGTTATCATTTACTAAAGATGAGATAATTGGTATTAAATTTTTACTGATCTGCCGGGCCGCCCGCAAACCTGTAATCCTGATATTAGGATCACCATCTTTGATCGCCTCATTAATATAGGACGATCCGGTTGGCATTTTGGAAAGCACCCACAAAGCTCGGGCACGAAGCCTTGGATTCCCATTTGAATGCCATAATTTTTCGAGTTCAGGAATGGCTTTGTTGCCCATCTTTTGAAGTGCAGTCCAGGCAAGAAAACGTGTGGCGAGATTTGGATTTTGTAGGGCAACCATCGCCCCGGCAGGCGTATTTACGTCAAACTGAGGAATCGAAAATTTATTACCTGCGGGAGCAATACGATAAATTCGCCCGCGATCCTGGTCACCGGCTCCATGGCCGCCGACTATTGGATCGTACCAGTCGGCAATCATAATGGAACCGTCCGGAGCCGTGCACACGTCCGCAGGGCGAAACCACTGGTCATCGTCGTCATGTAAAATGTTTAAAATACTTGCTTTATAGCCTGCACCGTCTTTTGTGACGGGGTAAGACCGTACTGTATTGGCCCCCGGTTCACAATGTATCATCTGGCCCTGAAACTCCTGGGGTAATAACGACCCTTCATAAATAATCATACCAGTAGGAGAACCCGCACCTGTCTGTAACAGGTTCGGGATAATACCGGGATCGTTCTGATGCCAGTGACGATCGTAAATAGAATCCTCCATATTGGTACGTGGAACCTGCCATGCGGCGTTAGTCATTTCATCGTGGAAGCCAAAATTTCCATATTCCATCACATAGTTTATGCGCACTCCTCTATTACCATCATCATCATTATCACTTTGCCACATTGTTCCATAACTATCTACAGCCACTTCATAGTTGTTTCTAAAATTACTTCCGAGACACTCGACTTGCGAGCCATCGGGATTGCAACGAAACACCATTCCCTGCTTGTATTTCTTTGGGCCAATTTCATCTCCGTCCTGGTCGCGAACCGTCTTTCCGTTTTTGTCTTTTAATGTTTTTCCTTCATTGCCAAAGTTGAAATATAATTTTCCATCCGGGCCGAAGGTAAACGTGTGCATACCGTGGTCATGCTGTTCTCCGCCAATTCCCTGGAAAAGAATTTCTTTACGGTCTGCTGAATCGTCTCCGTTGTCATCATAAAAAGCCCAGACATACGGGCTTTGTGAAACAAGAACGCGATCACCTAAAACACAAATTCCCAAAGGAGCATTGAGCTCCGGTCCCTGGTAAAATACTTTGCTGTTACCGGCACGCCCCTCTCCATTCAAATCTTCAACAATCACAATTCTATCGCCTTTCGGGTTCACAGGATTACCGTTACTCTTCGGTCTGTAATTATAAGCTTCTACAATCCATATTCTTCCGCGGTGATCGATATCCATGTTGGTCGGATTTTTTAACATGGGCTCATGGGCAACAGGCTGCACCTCCAAACCTTTAGCGACAAGCAAACCTTTCAGTGCATTTTCAGGAAGATGTTTCTGTTCTTCAGTCAGCGTATCTTTTTTGACTACGACTGTATTATCAACTGATGAATTGCAGGAAACTACCAGGAAAATAACACTGAAAAAAAATGCACAAGGCAAGCCCGGTGCCGTGTACCTAACTTTAGTCATGATATTCGCATATTGATTTGCCGCCCTGTATTTGCAATGTGAGATTTTTTTAATTAAAATTTTTAACCAAATTGCTTCTTCAAAAACTCCACACCTTTACTCGCTATCACTTGCTGCGAAGGTTCAAATTTGCGCCAAATGGACGCAGCCTTAGCGATGACCTTTACATCTTGTGTAAAC
>JBBQSI010000194.1:0-6611 GCA_038213975.1 Chitinophagales bacterium | reverse complement strand
AGAATTGTGTTGGGATCCTCTTGGTTTTGAGGTCATTAATTTTTCAAATTGGTTTTATTCGAAGGTTGTAGAATACAAGAACGAAAAATCGGGCAGAAAAGAAGATGAATATGAACTAATGATTCATCGTGCTTAGCTATTAGCTCTGCCCTACAGCTATCTCATTCTTATCGGAAGAGCAGTGAGGACTTATAAACCTCAATCTTAGAAGAAACTACAAATTTTGCTCACAATCCTTATAAACCACTGTTATCCAACTAAATCTAGCAAGGTCCTAATTTTATCTAGAAAACAGCTCTCAATCCCAGCTAGCTAAAGAGCCTGCTTCTCGGTTGTAAATTTGATTTCTATATTTGAGGGGTGTTTGCAATTAGTGCTTGTAAGAAAAGAAACAATAAAAAACCTATCGATTCCAATAGTAATTTGCTGGAATAAGTGGATCGAAAGCGTTATTTTAAGTCATAAGAAGGCAAACGAGCTAATCGGATTAGCCCTAAAAAGACCACCAAAACAAATATGCGCATGCTTTCGAAGCCAAACTCGCATATTGAACTTTGTAAGGTCAGATCCCCTATCCGCATGGGCATCAATTAATTTCACTAGTCTAAACGGCGTTGCAGCTTATTTTGATATCTACGTATAATAACGTACTTTGCAGTTGCATGCAGCAATTCAAAAAAATATCTTCGCTTCTTTTTCTGAGTATATTCAGTATGCTTTTGCTGCACCAAGCATTGCCTCACATGCACCACGAGCATGGAATTATGGCTGTAGAAACCACGATAGATCATCATCATGGTGAGCACAACCACGGGCATGACCATAGCGATGAAAATGAAGATGGTAATGACAATTCGGGCTTACTGGGATTTCTACTGGGAAGCCATGCGCATACTTATCACTCTATTGATTTTGAGGTAAAGAATATTGCCAAGCACCAAATCAAAGTAAAGGAGTCTTCGGATTTTACCATCTTGGTATATAATACTTTCTTATTTAAAGACGAAAGAGAACCCAAGAAATCCACAGCATATCAGCCACCGGGCAACTTCTATTTTTATTTATCTACTTCCTCGCTTAGAGGCCCTCCAGTTTTAGGTTAATCCTTTCTGCGTTTACCGCCTGATTAATTTCGGTATGGTAAACCAAGTTTTTCAGGGTTTCACCTAAATCATATATTATTTCATGTTAAAAGATATCGTATTCGCTTTGTTCGGATGCCTGTATGCTGTTAGTGGTCTTGCTCAGACCAACCAAACAGACCAGGCGCTTCGTACTATCGAGCAAAACAACAAAGAATTAAAGGCTTTCCAGTCGCTAATGGAAAGCCAGCGGCTTGACTACAAAGCCAGCAATAACCTACCAGATCCTCAGGCTTCTGTATTTTATCTTCCTTTTGGTGAGCATGCCACGGGCGATTATTCAGAATTTCAGGTTTCTCAGTCTTTTGAATTTCCCACTGTGTATGCGGCACGGGGGAACTGGATTGATAAGCAGGAAGCACTATTGCAGCTGGAATTTGCCAGGATCAGACAAGAAGAGGTACTGCTGCCGGCGAAAAAGTACTGCATTGAGCTTATTTCTTTAGCCAAACAAAAAGAAGTAGTGCAGCTACGCATGCAGCAGGCAATGCAGGTCTTTGATCAAGTGCAGGTGCTTTTTGAGAAAGAGCAAGTGGGTATCCTACAACTGAACAAGGCGAAAATCGCCTGGATGCAAGACCAATTTCAAGTAGAGCAAATTGAGATTGAAAGGAGGAACCTGTTGCTTTCCCTTCAAAAGCTGAACGGAGGTCAGGCAATTGTCTTTGATCAACAGATGTTTGCAACTGAATTGGAACTTTCCAATCCTGATAGTCTCTGGCAACAAAAAAAAGCTGATGACCCGGAAATAATAGTTTCTGTTGGTCAGGAGGATGTTTCTTTGCAGCAAATTAGGGTTGAAAAGAATAAACTGTTGCCCAATCTCACTGCCGGATTCAATTATCAAGGAGTGACGGGCGCTAACTATTCAGGCGCTTATGGAGGCATATCCATTCCATTGTGGAGCGGGAGAAATAAAGTGAAAGCTGCTGAAGCCCAGTACCGATACCAGCAGGCTAAAACTGAGTCCGTCACCACAGCACTGTATTCCAATTTTCTGGAACGATACAATCAATATGATCTGATGCTTCGGAAATACCGAGAGTATGCAAGCACTTTGGGGGGCTTAAATAGTGAAAGTTTGCTTTCGGAAGCTTATGAACTCGGTGAAATTTCTTTTATGGACTACTATATGGAGCTACAGTTTTATCGGCAGGCTTATGACAAAATGCTTCAAATGGAAAAGGAACTGCATTTGCTGAAAGCAAAAATTATGAGCTTTGAATTATAAATATTGAGTTAGAAAAAAAATAAAAATTTTAATAATATGAAAATAAGAAATCTAGTATTCGCAACACTTATCCTGTTTACAATATCATGTACCTCTAATTCTTCCAAAGAAGAGCATGGGCCCGAACACGAAACCGAGGAGGCGCACGGTCACGAACATGATGAGGAATCTGCTCACAGTCATGAGGATGAATCGCACCACGAGCAAGAAGAGTTTACGGTAGCCGAAGACTCTACACATACCCATGAAGATGGCAATGAACACCATGATCATTAAAGGATCTGGGGAATGATGAATTATGAATTATGAATGTTGAATGATGAATGATGAATTGTCAATAATTCTGTTAAAAAGCTCCTAATTCAAAACTTAAAACTTAAAATTCAAAATTCAAAACTTAAAAAGAGCTCCTAATTCAAAACTTAAAACTTAAAATTTAAAAACATGCGGTACACCATTATATTATTTGCTATGCTGATGGGAGCCTGTCAGTCAGCAGAAGAGGGCGACCATGCACATGATGCGGAAGGAGGCCATATCAACGAAGGCAGTGAGAGACCTGCTGTGGATTTTACCCGGTGGACGGATAACACGGAGTTGTTTGTGGAATTTCCAGCTTTGGTGGCCAACAAAACAAGCGGTTTCGCAGCCCATTTTACCATTTTGGACAACCATCAAGCGGTGAAAGAAGGAAGTGTAACGGTCAGTCTTGTAAAAGATGGAAAAGGAATCCGGAATACGGCAGAAGCTCCATCCTCTCCGGGGATTTTCGCTCCATCACTACAACCCAAGGAAGCAGGGGTTTACCAACTGGTATTCGACATAATCACCCCGACTTATCAGGATAGAATAGTGATTGAAGATATCCGGGTATTTGAGAATGCAGAAGAAGCGATTAACACACTTGGAATTGAAGAAGAAGCTGGCGGGGCGATTACCTTTCTTAAGGAGCAGGCCTGGAAGATTGATTTTCAGACGGCTCCCGTAGTTTCGGGTGAAATCTATGATGTTATCAAAACGTCAGGGGTATGGAAGGCGGCCCCGGGGGCAGAACGGTCACTTTCGGCCAATGCTTCAGGGGTGGTAAGTTTTGCCATGGATAACCTGACCGAGGGAACCGAAGTAAAACAAGGGCAGCTTTTGATGACCATTAGCAGCAAAGGGCTTACTTCCAACAATTTGCAAGCGGAGATTGAGCAGGCAAAAGCAAATTTTGATCAGGCGGGGGCAGAATATGAGCGAAAAAAACAACTGTATGAGTCCAAAATTGTGCCTAAAGCCCAGCTGGAACAGGTGGAAAGCAGGTACAAGGTGGCAAAATCAAATTATGAAACCTTAAAATCCGGCTATTCAGCAGGCGGAAAACGGGTCACGGCTCCTTTTAATGGCTATGTAAAATCAATTTCCATAAACAATGGAGGTTTTGTAAACCAGGGAACTCCACTAATAAGCTTTGGTTCTCATCGCTCACGCTTATTGGAAACACAAGTCAGCGCGTCTTACGCTTCCGCTCTGCAAACTATTCAAAACATATTTTATCAGACTGCAAGTGATAATTGGTCCAGTATCAAAGCCTCAGGAGGATCAGTCCTTTCTGTTGGCAAGGAAGTGGAGAGTACAAAACCCATGCTTCCTATTTATGCCCAGGTCACGGAAGAAATAGCAATGCCTGAAGGCAGCTTTACGGAAGTGCAGATTGCAATTGGTACGCCAAAACAAAGTATGCTGATCCCTGAGGCTGCCCTTTTGGAAGATTATGGAAGTTATTCTGTGATTGTCCAATTATCCGGAGAGCGCTTTGAAAGCAGGCCTGTAAGGATCGGTCGCAGCAACGGAGAATTTGTAGAAGTTACCGAGGGTCTTAAAGCAGACGAAGTGGTGGTCACGAGAGGTGCATACCAGGTCAAAATGGCGGCTATGTCTGGAACAACACCGGCACATGGGCATGAACATTGATGAAAAGTGAAATGTTGAATTGTGAATTATGAATATTGAAATGGAATGTTAAATTGTGAATTATAAATTGTGAATGCAGCCATCTCCAGAAAAGACTTTACAGCCAAAATATCTATCTCTTCAAAAGAAGCGAGAGAAACCAGATACTGGCTGAAGTTGATAGATAGAAGTAGGCTTGTCAATGTGGATGTCAAATATCATCTAAACGAAATAGAACAACTCATCAACATACTCACCACAATTGTGAAAACTTCGCAAGCAAGTTGAATTCAACATTTATAATTCAACATTTATAATCTAAAACCCGCTATTGACAAATCTTCACACGGTATTAGGAGTGGTTCAATTTAAAATTCATCATTCAACACTTAAAATTGAAAAAGAAAAATGCTTAATAGAATATTAGACATATCTCTAAGAAACAGGCTTCTGGTCCTTTTGGCAGCAGTTGTACTGAGTGTTGCAGGCCTTTACATGGCGCGGACAATGAACGTGGATGTCTTTCCTGACCTGACGGCACCTACAGTAACTATCCTTACAGAAGCGCATGGTTTGGAGTCAGAAGAAGTAGAAAAACTGGTGACCTACCAGTTAGAAACAGCCCTTAATGGATCACCTAATGTGAGAAGAATAAGATCTTCTTCAGCGGCAGGTATTTCCATTGTCTGGGTGGAGTTTGAATGGGGAACGGATATTTACAGGGCCCGGCAAATTGTGAGTGAACGAATACCCATGGTACGCGAAAACCTGCCTGGTGGCATCGGGGCGCCTACCATGGCTCCAATTTCTTCTATAATGGGAGAGATTATGCTATTAGGTGTTACCTCAGATAGCTTGTCCCCCATGGAGCTGCGAACCTTATCAGACTGGACCATCAGGCCAAGATTGAAAGCTATTGGAGGCATTGCCAATGTGGTAGTCATCGGTGGTGATTATAAACAATACCAGGTATTTGCCAATCCTGAAAAATTAAAACACTATGGTATTAGCCTCGGCGAGTTGGTGGAAAAAGTGAAAGAAGCCAATGTGAATGCCCCTGGAGGTTTTTTCAATCAGCATGGGAATCAATACATTATCAAGGGCAGTGGTCGTGCTTATGCAGTTGTGGACCTGGAAGAGGCGCTGGTGAAACAGGTCAACGGGCAGAGCATCAAGATTAAAGATGTGGCCACTGTGCAAATTGGTACGGCTGACAAAATCGGTGACGGCTCACTGAATGCTTCGCCTGCGGTGATCCTAACTATTTCCAAGCAACCGGATGTGAATACGCTGGAATTGACGAAGCGATTGGACGAGGCAATTGCTGAATTAGGCCAAACATTGCCGGAAGGTGTTGAGATCAAAAGCCATATTTTCAGGCAGTCTGATTTTATAGAAGCCTCTATCAGCAACCTGAACCGGACCCTGCTGGAAGGTGCAGTCTTTGTTGTGATTGTATTGTTCATTTTCCTGATGAACTGGCGTACCACACTGATTTCTTTGCTGGCTATTCCAATATCCTTATTGGTATCCATTATCGTCTTGAAATTGCTGGGCTACACCATCAACACCATGAGCCTTGGTGGAATGGCCATTGCCATTGGGGCTTTGGTGGATGATGCGATCATAGATGTAGAAAACGTTTATAAACGCTTGCGGGAAAATGTTAGAAAGCCCAAAAGTGAACGAATTCCTGTACTTAGGGTGGTGAAAGATGCCTCTATTGAAATTAGGAGTTCTATCATCATTGCTACGTTGATCATTATTGTTTCTTTTGTTCCGCTTTTCTTTTTGAGTGGCATGGAGGGACGGTTGTTACAACCTCTTGGTATTGCATTTGTAACTTCGGTGCTTACCTCTTTAGTGGTAGCGGTTACTGTAACACCTGTACTTTGCTCATACTTATTGAAAAGCGAAAAAATATTGAGCAAAAGTGCTGAAGGAACTAAGGTTGAAAGATGGCTTCAGAAGCAATATTCAAGTGTATTGGGTAGTGCTATGAAGTTTCCAAAAGCCATCATAGTTGTTACGGTCATTGCCTTCTTGCTCTCACTAGGACTATTCACGCAATTAGGGCGAAGCTTTTTACCGGAATTTAATGAAGGCTCACTGGTCATCAGCGTAGTTGGTCCTCCCGGCATGTCGCTGGAAGAAAGCAATAAAGTGGGCAAGCTGGTCGAGCAACAATTGTTGGAAATGCCGGAAGTAAATGTGGTTACCCGTAGGACGGGACGTGCCGAACTGGACGAACATGCCCAGGGTGTAAATGCGGCCGAGATTGATGTGCCTTTTACACTTGATGA